>CAJGDF010000029.1 GCA_904502105.1 uncultured Clostridia bacterium | reverse complement strand
TTCGGTATCGACAACTCTCCGAGATTCGAAAGCAAAGTCATCGAAGAAACTGACAGATATATTATTCACACAACAAACTGGGGCGCAACTTTAAAGTCTTTTAAACACCTCGATTCTACCCCCGAATTTCTCGACTTCTTCATTTCAGATCGCGAGCATTGGGAGATCGCAAAAGAGCGAATGAAACCTACCGATGACCGAATCGACTGGAAATGGTATGAAGATAACTATGAAAAATTGGAAAAGAGCGGAGAATTCCGTTCGCTCGGCTTCTGGTTCGGTTTTGACGTAACTCACTCCTGGGCTACGGGCACAGAAAACGTTCTCGTCGGTATGTATGAAGATCCCGAATGGATCAAAGATATGATCGGTCATTATCTCGATATGAACATTGCTCTTTACGATAAGCTTATCGCAAAAGGTTATAAGTTTGACGGTATTCATTGGCCTGATGATATGGGTTATAAGAATTCAACGTTCTTCTCTCTTGATATGTACAGAGAAATCGTAAAACCGTTCCAGAAAAAGGCTTGTGACTGGGCTCATGAACGCGGAATGTTCGTTGAACTTCATTCCTGCGGATATGTTGAACCGTTTATTCCCGACCTTATTGAGATCGGTGTAGACTGCCTTAATCCCATTGAGGTTAAAGCAGGTATGGATCCCATCAAGCTCAAAAAGCTTTACGGTGACAAGATTACTTTCCGCGGCGGTATCAACGCTGTTCTTTGGTCTGATACAGAAGCTATCACCGAGGAAATGGAACGTGTTATTCCCGTAATGAAAGAGGGCAGCGGCTATATATTCTCGTCTGACCACTCTATCCCCAACTCTGTAAGCTTTGAAAACTTCAAGAAGATATCCGAGCTTGCACATAAATTAGGTAAATATTAATTGATATAAGGAGAAATAATAATGCTTATAGGTACAGATATAGGTACTTCGGGTACCAAAACAGTTCTTTTTGACCTTAACGGTAACGCTCTTGCATCCGATACTCAGGAATATCCTCTTTACCAGCCCAGAACGGCTGGGCAGAACAGGATCCTCAGGATTGGTGGAATGCGGTTGCTGTTTCTATTAAAAACGTTATTGCTAAAAGCGGTGTTAACGCTTCCGAGATCAAAGGTATCGGTCTTTCCGGACAGATGCACGGTCTTGTTATGCTTGACAAGGACGATAAGGTCCTTCGCCGTTCCATTATCTGGTGCGACCAGAGAACACAGAAGGAATGCGACGAGATCACTTCTGTTGTAGGCAAAGAAAAACTTATTGAAATAACAGCTAACCCTGCTCTTACAGGCTTTACCGCATCCAAACTCCGTTGGGTTATGAATAATGAACCCGATGTTTTTGCTAAATGTACAAAGGTAATGCTCCCCAAAGACTATATCCGTTACATGCTTACAGGCGAATTTGCAACCGAAGTTTCCGATGCTTCCGGTATGCAGTTTATGGATATTAAAAACCGTTGCTGGTCCAAAGAGCTCCTCGATATTCTCGGAATTGACATCGGTCTTCTTCCCAAAATGTACGAAAGCTATGAGATCAGCGGTAAGGTTAACAAATACGCTTCCGAACTTACCGGTCTTTGCGTAGGCACTCCCGTTGCAGGCGGTGCGGGCGACCAGGCAGCTTGTGCTGTTGGTAACGGCATCGTTAAGAGCGGCGTTGTTTCTTCCACTATCGGTACATCCGGTGTTGTTTTCGCTCATGCTGAAAAACCCGCGATCGACCCCCTCGGCAGAGTTCATACTTTCTGTCACGCTGTTCCCGGCGCATGGCATATGATGGGTGTTACCCAGGC
Organism: uncultured Clostridia bacterium; assembly: GCA_904502105.1. Classification (GTDB taxonomy): domain Bacteria; phylum Bacillota; class Clostridia; order Oscillospirales; family UBA644; genus HGM12619. The sequence goes on along the minus strand of CAJGDF010000029.1, from coordinate 9,898 downwards.
TGCAGGTCTTTCTCTTAAATGGTTCAGAGACAACTTCTGCGCTGAAGAAATGGCAGAAGCTGCAAAACAGGGTATCGATCCCTATATCATTATGGATAAAATGGCTGAAGATACAGGCATTTCTGCTCATAATCTTCTTTATCTTCCCTATCTTATGGGTGAAAGAACTCCCCATCTCGATGCGGATTGCCGCGGTGTATTCTTCGGTCTTTCCGCGATCCATACCAAGGCTGATATGATCAGAGCTATCCTTGAAGGTGTTTGCTACTCCCTTACCGACTGTATGGATATCATCCGTGGTATGGGCGTTGATGCTTCTGCTGTACGTGTTTCCGGTGGTGGCGGTAAATCTCCCCTTTGGAGACAGATGCAGGCTGATATGTTTGACTGCGGTGTTCAGGTTCTTTCTTCTTCCGAAGGAGGCGCGCTCGGTGTTGCTCTCCTTGCAGGTGTAGGTACAGGCATCTGGTCTTCTGTTCCCGAAGCTTGCGATGCAACGATCAAGGTTAAGAAAACATACGATCCCATTGCGGACAACGCTAAAGTTTACGCTAAAAATCACGTTCTTTATAAACAGCTTTATACTTCTCTTAAAGACTGCTTCAAAATGATATAATATGAGCGTAAAAACAAATTCACGCGGCAGATTTATTGTTTTTGAGGGACTTGACGGTTCGGGTAAATCAACGCAGATGAATCTTCTCTGTGAACGTCTTCAGCGTGAGGGCAGAAAGGTTTACCGAACTGCAGAGCCTACAGAGCTTACCACAGGCGGCCTTATCAGAGATGCTCTTGCAGGTAATTATGCCCGTACTCCCGAGGAACTTTCGGCGCTATTTCTCTCAGACAGAATTGCGCATAATGTTAATCCTCAGAACGGTATAATCAAGCTTTTAAACGAGGGCTATGATGTTGTTTGCGATCGTTATTATTATTCGTCCTTTGCTTATCAGGGTATGGACAGCGATCTTGATTGGGTCATGGCTATGAACGTAAATTGCCCGACTGTAACAAAGCCTGATGTTTGCTTCTTTATTGATGTTCCGTCAGATGTTTGTAAGGGCAGGGTAGACAAAAGAGGCGCTTTTCTTGAAATATTTGAACGCGAAGAGGGCACTCTTTCACGTATAAGAAAAAAATATCTTGAAGTTTTTGAAAGACTTTGCAACGATAATATCGTTATCATCGAATCGGTCGGCTCTCCCGAGGAGGTCGCCGAAAAGGTCTTTGCAAATGTTCCTGATATCAAATAATGGAGTTCTTATGGAAACAATGACAGATATTTACTCCCGTCTCAGCGGTACTGCAAGGGCTGATTGCTGGAAATGCTTCCGTCAGCTTTCTATGGCAATTATCTATGAGAAAAAGGGTACTTTGTTTGAACATTCTGCAGAGCTTAAAAGTTATGCATCCGCTTTCAATTCTGCAAGCGGAACAGATCATTTTGATGTTTCTGCGTCCGATGAGGATTTCCTTTCTCTTCTTATTGACGAGCTTGAAGAAATAAAAAGCAGAGGTCGCGTCTGCGACTGACAATATCACCGTATTTGCCAAAAAAAAGTGGCAGATACGGTGATTTTTTTATTTGAAGATATTGACAAAATTGACATATTTGTATATAATATAAGGATGAAGACGTGTTTATTTTTTCGTGGACAGGGGAGTAAGAAAATGATTGTTTTAACTGTTATAACGGTGTTTTTAGCCGTTGCATTAACAGTTTATCTTCTTTCTGTTCCAAGAAATTTTACAGTAAGAAAATATACGGTGAAGACCGATAAGTTTTCCGGAAATATCAAGGCAGTGCATATCTCCGATCTTCATAATGTTATGTGGGGCGAAGGGCAAAGCGAACTGCTTGATAAGATCGATCGGTATAATCCCGATATTGCCTTTTTTACAGGTGATATTGCCGACGAATATTCTGATACTTCGCCTGCGGTTGTTATGTTAAAAGAAATGCAAAAGCGTTGTTTATGCTTTTACGTTGCGGGAAATCACGAAAGAAAGCTTCCTGATCCTTCCTATTTTAAAGATACAGTCCGCTATATCGGTATTCCCGTTCTTGAGGCGGATAAAGAGCAGATAACCGTAAACGGATGCCGTATAACAGTTTGCGGTATTGATGATCCCCGTTTTTATTCAACCGATGAAGATTATTCGGATGAGTGGATTTCCGACGTCGAAAAATGTGCTACGGATAATTCCGATTTTACCGTGTTTCTTTCCCACCGACCTGAAAAGGCTGAATTTTATGCTGAAAACGGATTTGATCTCGTTCTTTGCGGACATGCTCACGGCGGTCAGATACGTGTCCCCAGAATTTTTAACGGCATATATGCTCCGCATCAGGGGCTGTTCCCCAAATATGCAGGCGGACGTTATGATTTTGATAAAACAACGGTTATTGTCAGCCGCGGTCTGAAAAAGAACTGGCTCCCGAGAACTTTTAATCCCCCCGAACTTGTTTTTATCGATATAATTGGTGAACAATGAAACTTTTAACAAAAAAAGAAAAGCTTGAGATACATAGGCTTCTTCTTGAACTGTATCCGCACAGACGATGTGCACTCGAATATTCAACACCTTTTGAACTTCTTGTAGCTTCCCGTCTTTCGGCACAGTGTACGGATATACGAGTTAATCTCGTAACTGAAGAATTGTTTAAAAAATACAGCACACCCGAAGATTTTGCTGATCTTACGGTTGAACAGCTTGAACCTATGATACGTTCATGCGGTCTCGGCAATACAAAAGCACGTGATATTATTGCTGCTTCAAAAAAAATTATTGAGCTTGGCGGTATCCCCGAAACGATGGACGGAATGCTCTCTGTTCCGGGTATAGGCAGAAAGATAGCAAATCTTCTGCTCGGGGAGATCTTTGATCAGCCGGGTGTTATAATTGTTGATACACACTGTATCAGACTTGCGAACAGAATGGGTTTCGTTTCTGAAAAAGATCCTAAAAAGATCGAAACTGAGCTAAGAAAAGTTATTCCACCCAAAGAAAGCCTTGATTTTTGCCATGCCATAGTTTTTCATGGCAGACAAGTCTGTTCGGCAAGAAATCCCGATTGTAATAATTGCACCTTGAACGGTGTTTGCAAAAAATATATTTAAAATAAACGAAAAGGAGCGATAGTTATGTTTTTTAATTACGACAAGATGAACGAAATTATTCGCAGAGCAACTGAACGCCTCGGCAAAAAAATATATACAGATCTTGCAACCCTTTCCGGCGTGGGCTACGTTACAAAGGAGCCTGTTCCTTTTGATGAAAAGACATCCGGCACTAAGATAGATGTTAATGAAGGTGTTAAATGGGGTGAACTTTGGGACTGTGCTTGGTTTTATGTTGAAGGACAGATCCCTGCTGAAGCCGAAGGAAAGCATACTGTTTTGCTCCTTGACGTTTCCGGCGAAGGCTGCGTGTTTGACAGCAACGGTTGTCCCGTAAGAGGTATCACAAATGTTGATTCGGGCTTTGACTATTCGCTCGGCAGACCCGGTAAGATGGTTGTTGAACTTGATAAGGCAAATGTTGTTGACGGCAAAGTTTCTCTTTGGATCGACTGTGCAATGAACGACCTTTTCGGTAGTTATTGCGGCGACGGCAAGATCAAAAAACTTCGTATTGCTGCTGTAAATGACGATGCAAGAAAACTTCTTTACGATTTTTCCGTCCTCAGCACACTCGAAAAAGAGCTTGATAATGCTGATCCGAGAAAAATCTCTATTGTTTACGCTCTTTACGATGCCGCTTCCGCACTCGGCAACGGCATAGATGAAGCATCTGTAAAAAAAGCAATAAAAATACTCGCTCCCGAACTTAAAAAGAGAGGCGGGGATCCGTCCTTCTCAATGACCGCTATCGGTCATGCTCATATCGACCTTGCATGGCTCTGGCCTATCCGTGAAACAAAGAGAAAGGGCGCAAGAACCTTCTCGACAGCGCTCGCAAATATGGAGCTTTATCCCGATTACATTTTCGGTGCATCTCAGCCTCAGCTTTATCTCTGGATAAAACAGCTTTATCCCGAACTTTATGCTAAGATCAAAGAAAAGATCGCAGAGGGCAGATGGGAAGCTCAGGGTGCTATGTGGGTTGAAGCCGACACCAACGTTTCCTCCGGTGAAGCTCTTGTAAGACAGGTGCTTTACGGAAAACGTTTTTATCGTGATGAATTCGGTAAGGATGTTAAATCTCTTTGGCTTCCCGACGTATTCGGTTACAGCGCCGCTCTCCCGCAGATCCTTAAAAAAGCAGGCGTTGACTACTTCATGACTATCAAGCTCTCCTGGAGCGAGCATAATAAATTCCCGCATCATACCTTTACATGGCAGGGTATTGACGGTTCTTCCGTTCTTGCTCATATGCCTCCCGAGGGTACTTATAACAGCGGTGCTACTCCTCACAGTATCAAAGAAGCCGAACGTAATTACTGTGAAAAAGGCGTTTGTCCCGAGGCGCTTCTCCTCTTCGGTATCGGTGACGGTGGCGGCGGTCCCGGTGAAGAACATCTTGAAAGACTCGACAGAGAAAAGAATCTTGCAGGTATGCCTCCCGTAAAACAGGGCTTGTCCGAAGATTTCTTCAAGCGCATCGAAAAGAAACAGGACAGATATCCTGTTTGGAGCGGTGAGCTCTATCTTGAAAAACATCAGGGCACATACACAACTCAGGCCCGTAATAAATACTATAACCGTAAATGCGAATTTGCTCTTGCGGAACTCGAATTCGCTTCATTGCTTGCAGGCAATTATCCCAAGGCTGAAATAGATGAAATGTGGCAGGAGGTTCTCCTCTATCAGTTCCACGATATCCTTCCCGGCTCTTCTATCGCAAGAGTTTACGATGAAAGCGTTGAACGTTATCGCATAATTCTTGCCAAAGCTCAGGAAATGACAAAAGCAGCGTATGCAAATGCTGCAAAGGCTCTTGGCTTTACAGGTACTGTCTACGTTAACCCGACAGGCTTTGTACGTACAGAAAATGTTCTTGAAAACGGCGAATGGAGAAAGGTTACTGTTTCTCCCTTTGGTTTTGCGGTTTCCGAAGAAGCTAAATTCAATGTTAAAGCAGAGAAAAATAAGCTTGAAAATGCAAATCTCCGCGTTAAGTTCAGCGACAACGGTCAGGTCGTTTCTGTTTACGATAAACGTAATTCCAGAGAGCTTCTCTCTGCTCCAGGTAATGTTTTCCGCCTTTACAATGACGAGAGCGATGCATGGGATATGAAATTTATGTATCGTGACGATCTTTGTATGGAGCTTGCCGCTTGTGACAGCGAATTCTACGTTGACGGCGCAGAGGCTTGTGCGAAATTTACTTATAAATTTAACGATTCTACTGTTGTTTGCAATGCAGTTCTTTCCGACAGCGCAGAACGTGTTGATTTCAGAACTTACGTTGATTGGCATGAAAATTACAAGATGCTTCGTGTTTATTTCCCGTTTGATATTTCAACAAACGAAGCGGCATGCAATATTCAGTTCGGCGAACTGAAGCGTTCAACAACCAAAAACACCTCCTGGGATAATGCACGTTTCGAGATCTGTGCCCAGAAATATATCGATTTCAGAGAAACAGGATACGGTGCGGCTCTCCTTAACGACTGTAAATACGGTGTTCATGCAGAAGGCGCTACCGCAGAACTTAATCTTCTCCGTTCAACATCTTATCCCGGTAAGGATGCAGATAAAGGCGAACAGTTCTTCACTTACTCCGTAATGCCTCACACAGATGAGATGTCTGTTGTACGTGAATCTTACAGACTTAATGTTCCCCTCACCGAAACAGAGGTCGTGAACGATAGCGGTATAGCAACACTCCAGCTCGTTACAGATATGGCTTTTGCATCCGTTAAGGGCGGCGCTGTTATCGAAACTGTTAAGAAAGCTGAAGATTCCGATGATATCATCATTCGTGCTTATGAGCCTATCGGAGCAAGAACAAAGCTTTCTGTTCAGACTGTTTTTGATATCGCAGAAGCTTACGAATGTAATCTCCTTGAAGAAGAAGATAAAAATATTAAGATAACAAACAATACTCTTGAACTTTCGTTCAAGCCCTTTGAAATAAAAACTATTAAAATTAAGAGGAACTGTAAATAATGACATACAGCGAACTTAAACTTAACATACCGTCTGCTGACGGTGAAACTGCCTGCGCGATAGCTGCAATGCTTGATATCGGCGGTATATATCTTGAAGACTATTCCGATATGCTCGACTGCGAGATCGTTAAAAACGTCGGCATTATCGACGAGGAGCTTCTTGAAAAAGATACATCTGTTGCTACTCTCCATATCTATCTGCCCGATCATATTAATCCCGCGGAAGCGGCTGAATACCTCCGTGAGATGTTTACATTGAGCGGTATCGATTATGACTGTGAGATCGGTTCTGTTGATGAGAGCGACTATGCAGAGGCTTGGAAACAGTATTACAAGCCCCTTCATATCGGCGAAAAGATCGTAGTTGTTCCCGAATGGGAAGAATACGAGAAAAAAGACGGTGAGCTTATCCTCACTCTTGACCCCGGTATGGCTTTCGGCACAGGCTCTCATGAAACAACATCTCTTTGTGTTGAGGTCCTTCAGAAGGTTGTAAAAGCCGATGATGAGGTTCTTGACGTCGGCTGCGGCAGCGGTATTCTTTCCATCGCATCTCTTATTCTCGGTGCGAAAAACGTAAAAGCATTTGATATCGATCCCAATGCCGTAAAAGTAACAAAAGAAAATGCAAAGCTTAATACCTTTACTGGCACACTTGATGCTGAAACTGCAAATATCCTCAACGATAAAACTCCCATTGAGGGAAAAAAATATAATGTTATCGTTGCTAACATTGTTGCTGATATCATCATTCGTCTTTGCGGTTTTATAGGCGAACATCTTGCAGATGGCGGTACTTTCATTACCTCCGGTATTATCACCGAAAGACGTGAGGATGTTATCGCGGCATTTGAAGCAAACGGCTTTACTGTTGTTGAAGAAAACGAAAAACGCGGTTGGCTCTGCTTCTGCCTTAAAAAATAACATATGCGTGAACTTGTTATACCGAAAAGCGACGCGGGTCAAAAGCTTGACCGATATATTTTAAAAAGATTCAAGACTATGCCCGAAGCGCTTATGCGAAAGTATCTCAGAAAAAAATGCGTAAAGGTCAACGGCAAACACGCAACCGGAAAAGAGATGCTTTCTGCGGGCGATGCTTTAACATTTTATATAAGTGACGAGTTTTTCTCTCCGTCCGAAAAAACGGAGGTTGATTATTCAAAGATCAACGTGTCGTTTAAAGTTGCTTATGAGGATGAAAATATCATTGTTGCTGACAAGCCTGCAGGGCTTATCTGCCAAAGCGACGATAAGGAGAGCAGAAACACGCTTGTTAATCACATTATAGCGTATCTTATATCAAAAGGGGAATATTCTCCCGACAGCGGTACGTTCGTTCCCGCATTATGCCACCGCCTTGATAAAAATACTGCAGGGCTGGTAATTGCGGCAAAAAATGCGGAGGCTCTTCGCATAATGAACGAAAAAATTAAAAACAGAGAGCTTCATAAATATTATGAATGCACTGTTTTCGGAGTTCCGCAGCCGTCTGATGCAATAAAATATGCATACCTTAAAAAGACAGGTGACGGAAGCGGCGAGGATAATTTTGTTAAAGTTACCGAAGATAAAGATTATGCGGAAAAAAACGGCTATAAATTTATTAAGACAGGCTATACGACTGTTGAAACCGACGGCGAAGTATCAAAGCTTCTCGTGGAGCTTTTTACCGGCCGAACTCATCAGATCCGTGCCCATCTTGCATTTCTCGGTCATCCGTTGCTCGGAGATACGAAATATGGAAGCGTTAGCAGAAATAAGGAGTATTTCAGAGATAAACCGATAAAAATGCATTATCAGGATCTGACAGCAAAAAAAATTGTTTTTGATTTTACGTCCGACAGCGGTATTCTCGATTACCTTAACGGCAAAGAGATCTGCGGACTGTAAATAAAATCCTATTAAAAAATAATAAAAAGAGGGTTTATTTATGAAACACGGTCTTTGTATTATTGGTTACGGCGGAATGGGCGGTTGGCATACCGAACATGCTCTCAAAAGCGACGTCGTAGAACTTATAGGCATACACGATATTAAAGAAGAACGTAACAAACTCGCTGAAAGCAGAGGCATAAAAGCTTTTTATACTCTTGAAGAAGTCCTTGAAAATAAGGATATCGAATTTGTTACAATAGCTATTCCGAATGATGTTCACGAAGAAGTTGCGATCGCTTGCATGAACGCGGGAAAACACGTTATCAGTGAAAAACCCGTAACTCTTTCTTGCGATTCTCTCGAAAGAATGATAGCGGCTTCCGAAAAGAACAATGTTCTCTTCTCTGTTCATCAAAACAGAAGATGGGACGTTGACTATCTTGCTATCCAAAAAATATTTGATACCGATGCTATCGGCGACGTTTTCAGCGTTGAATCCAGAATTCACGGTTCAAGAGGCATTCCGAGCGACTGGCGCGGTATTAAAAAATACGGCGGCGGCATGCTTTACGACTGGGGTGTACATCTTATCGACCAGCTCCTCATGCTTTACCGTGATAAGAAGATCGAATCCGTTTTCTGTGAATTCGAACATCTTACGAATGATGAAGTTGATGACGGTTACAGACTGACCATCAATTTTGAAAACGGCGCAAGAGCATATTCCGAAGTCGGAACTTATAACTTCATTGCAATGCCCCGTTTTTATGCTCGCGGCAGAAAGGGCAGCGCAGTAATTTCCGATTGGCGTGAACCTTGCAAGGTTGTCGAATGTTTCGCATGGCATGAAAATGACGTGCTTCCCGTTAAAACAGCGGCAGGTCTTACAAAAACAATGGCCCCCCGTGATGAAATAACAACAAAGACCTATGATATGGAACGCCCGGAATCCGATGTACATAATTACTACCGTAATTTCTGCGCTTGTATCGAAGGCAAACAGACCCAGATCGTAACGCATCAGCAGATGCGCCGTGTTCTGAAGGTCATCGAAGCGGGTTTTGAATCCGTTGAGAAAAAACAACCCGTCAAATTTGACGACGTTATCTGATTTAAGCTTTTATCGGCTGCGGCGCTCGATCGCCACTCCGACGAATATATACTTAATATATAAAGGAGAAAAACATGAAGCAGGACATGATTCTTATTCTTGACCTCGGCAGTGAGGAAAACGCAATGCTCGCACGTGAGATCCGTGCGCTCGGCGTTTATACGGAGATCCATCCTCACGATATCACCCTTGATGAACTTCGCAAACTTCCTTCCGTTAAAGGCGTTATCCTTAACGGCGGTAAAAACAGAGTAGTTGACGGCGTTGAAATAGACGTCAGAGACGAAATATATTCTTGCGGTCTTCCCATAATTGCGGCAGATCATAAAACAAACGGCAAATGTACAGAAATCGAATCCTTCGGCGCATGCGAAAAATGCAGAGCAAAAACTCTTTCCGAATTTGTTTTTGATAAATGCGGATGCGACAAAAACTGGAATATGGAAAACTTCATCGCAGACCAGATCGAAATCATCAGAAATCAGGTAGGCGACAAGAAAGTTCTTCTCGCTCTCTCCGGCGGTGTTGACAGCTCTGTTGTTGCAGCTCTTCTTGTTAAAGCTATCGGCAAAAACCTCACTTGCGTTCACGTTAACCACGGTCTTCTCAGAAAAGGCGAACCCGAAGAAGTTGTCAGAGTATTTAAAGATGAAATGGATGCTAACCTCGTTTACGTTGACGCAGTTGACCGTTTCCTCGATAAACTCAAGGGCATTGATGATCCCGAACAGAAACGTAAGGTTATCGGCGCTGAATTTATCCGCGTATTTGAAGAAGAAGCAAGAAAAGTT
>CAJGDF010000028.1 GCA_904502105.1 uncultured Clostridia bacterium | reverse complement strand
TGATATGGACTTGAACCCGTGTGTAAAATAAAAGCTTTTCGACTAAAAGGAGAAAAGCTACATAAAAACCTATTCACTATTACTTATTACTTGCCATAAATCGACAAGAAGATTTTAGTGAAAAGGGAAAAGGTAATAGTGAAGAAGTAAAAATCGACAAGCTTCTGTCGAAACTTGTCGATTTTGGTGGGGGAAGGTGGATTCGGACCACCGAAGTCACTGACAACAGATTTACAGTCTGCCCCCTTTGGCCGCTCGGGAATTCCCCCATACTATTTAGTTGTTTCAGCCGTTAAGACTGGTGGAGCTGGTGAACGGAGTCGAACCATCAACCTGCTGATTACAAATCAGCTGCTCTGCCATTGAGCCACACCAGCGTATCGGTTGTTTGCCTCGGCGTTTAACGCTTGATTATTATAGCATACAAATTCCGATTTGTCAATAGGTTTTATTGTAAACTTTATGTAAACTTGAAACGATTATGTGTCAAAATCGCCCTTTTCAGCATGTTTTTTTATTTCAACAGTAAAAAAATTATTTTTTCTGAAATATGGAACTTTTTGAAAATTATTCCGTCTAATAAGACATAACCCTCAAAGAAACTGTTCACAGGAGGATATTAACAAAATGAAGATAAATAAAAAAATCATTGCCGCCGCATTGGCAACATCAATGGTTGCATCTATGAGTGCCGCAACATCGGCAGCGACCAAAGATATCGATATCGAAGAAATCGAGGTTGAAGAAGAAATAATTATTGAAGAGCCTGTATACGGAAACTACGTTTCTGTTTCACCATCTACAGAAAAGACAGATAAAGCAGCTTTGGACGAAAAGCTTGCAAAAATCACCCTTACAGTAAGAAACACTCTTCAGATCGGCGACGAATATACATCATTCAACAGTAACCTGTCCGAAAATATTAAAAGCCGCATCTGGTATCTTGATTGGAACAGTGATGATAAATCCGTAAGCGTTCAGGCAGCCGAAGACGGCTCCGTAATGCGTTACAGAAAGAATTATTACAGCAATAACAGCACATATCAGTCCTACAATAATTTTTACAATCCCAAATTTCAAACAACATCATATGAATCCGCAAAACAGTCGGCAGAAACGTTCCTTCGCAGAGTATTAAAGGAAAATGAAGGTTATATTTTTGGAGATTCTGCTGTAAGCACTCTCTCCCCCATCGGTCAGACATCTTATTATTTTAATGTCAGACTTACCGTAAACGGCCTTGAAACTCCGTTCAATGTTAATGTAACAGTACAGACCGATTCTCTCGAAGTTGTAAATTACAATCGAAGCGACAATAACGATTCTTATTTCGGAGATTATCCCTCAGCATCCTCCAACTACGAGGAGAAAAACGCATTTGCAAGTCTTTCAAAGAAATTTGACAACACCCTCAAATATTATATAGTATACGATAAAGACGATACAGAGCGTAAAAACCCGAAAGCAGAGCTTCAGTATAAGTTTTTCTCCACAGGTGATTGGTTCTTTGATGCAAAGACAGGCGAGACGGTCAACAGAAACGATCTTTACGATGAAGCATACAGCAACGGATTCAAAGGCGAATTCGGAATGACAAATGACAGTGTTGTTGAAGAAGAAGTCTCAACCGAAAGCGCAGCCGGCGGATACAAGCTTACAGAAGTTGAGCTTGAAAGCATCGAAAAGATGAAGGATATCATCAAGGGCGAAGACATAGCAAAGATGATCAGCGAAAAATATCCCGAATTCGGTCTTGACGGCTTTGAGCTTCTTTCAACATCATACACAAGAAACGTTGATACAGACGAAGTTAAAGCAAATCTTTCGTTCAGCAAGATAGTAACAAAGGGCGAACAGATCGGCATGAGCGAAGCTGAATTCAAAGCAAGTAAAGAACGTAAAAATATCTACTATATCAGAAAGAATATTACCGCTGACGGCAAGACGGGCGAACTGTTCAACTACAACACAAGTTACCCCTACGTTAACGAAAAATATTCAAACAACAAGACCTATAAAACCGATTCTATGAATGTTGCCGAAAAATTCTTAACAAAACATTTTTCTGAAGAATTCGGTGCGTCAGCTCTCACAAACACATACACAAACAATATAGGAACTCACACCACCTACACCTTTACCCACACCGTAAACGGATATACTCTCGATCAGAACTGGCTTTCTGTCAGAGTTAACAACATTACGGGTGACATTGACACATACAGCAAGGCATGGGTATACGGTGTTGAATTTGAAAGTCCCGAAGGAATCATTTCCGCAGAAGAGGCTCTCAAAATTTATACAACAAGATACACCGCAAAGCTTCAGTATATCACCGTACCCGTAACTATCGACCCGCAGAAGCCCGAATTTGCGCCTTATGTAAACGCAGGATGGAATACCTACGTCAACGCCTTCAAGACGGCATATATGCTCAATGAAGAGTTCTACGCATACGGTGTTAAAGCGAAAGACGGAACCATTCTCAAGCCCGAAGAATTTATTCAGGAAGGCATTGCATTTACAGATATCGAAAACTGTGAAAGCAAAGAAAAGATCGAGGCTCTTGCAGCTTACGGCATCTCCTTTGGCGGATCGGAATTCAAGCCTAAGAACCTGCTTAACCAGAGAGATATGCTTGTATATCTTCTCAACTCAATGGGAAACAGATTCTCCGTTCTTTCTTACGAAAATGCTGAAGACAGCACACTTGACTACCTCTACGATCAGGCTGTTTACTACGGATTTATAACCGCAGACGAAAGAGATCCCGAAAAATTGATCAGAAAAGAAGATCTTGCGAAAGCAATGATCCTCCCCTCCGAATACAATGCGGCAACAACTCTCGGTGGCCTTATCAAAGCAAATTATGCAGACAAAGCCGACGCTACGGATGGCTATCTGCCGTATCTTGCAATTGCCGAAGCGCTCGGAATTATCGAAGCAGACGGCAATAACATTGATCCCGACGGACTCGTGACCCGTGAAGACCTTGCAAAAGCGGTTTACGCGTTTATGGATCGTTAACAACGCTTAATTCACTGAACACAGTGTTTTTCCTTTCATTTTGGAAATCCGACCCAAATGCATTTTGTCCGGCTTCATTGAAGCCGGACACTTTCTATTTATTCGTTTTTATTTTCTTTTCCAACAAATTCAGGCTCAAAAACAGATCTGAGTTTATAAAGCAAAAAATCTGTATCCGCACGGGAAAAGATCATATCTATTATTTTATTTGAACGTATATCCCCTACCGTTGATTCTATCCCCTCAAGGACAAAATCTATACCGGGTGTTTCCGCAAATTTGAAAAAGAGTCTGTTTCCGTCAAGAAAAATCTTGATCTTACGGACATTCGCCGTCTCCGTAAATGCAATATCAAGTTTAAGAACAGGACGGTCATCTTCATCAGATGTAAAAACTGCTTTTGAAGCGATAGAATAAGTTTCACCGTACATTTCAAAGGACGAATGATTGTACTGACCTATTCCCGGCTCAATAATATGAGAGTGAATGCCCTCAAAAAATGTAATTTTCAGATCTTTTTCGGAAACATCAAAAAGAACACCCGTAAGTCCATCCGTAAAATTATTTTGAACCGTCTGAAGCATCAACGGAAGAACACCGACAGACGATGTATATTCCGGCGAAAAGCTGAATTTTATTCCGTTAAGGATCTGCCATTCAACGGGGATCAGCGGAACACTGCTGTTTTTTGTAAAACCGCCAAAGAAAGAAAAAAGTTTTCCTATTCCCTTTTTAACGGACAAATGTTCTGTTGATGCAAACGATTTTTCGGAAGTTCTGAGTTTTTTCAATCCGTCACTGTTCTCAGGAAGGAAGACGGGAGGTATAAAGTTTTTTCCGAAAGTTCGGTTTACGACAGAAAAGAAATCATTCTGCTGAAACATCGAACTGTTCCCCGCAAAGCAGGCAACGATAAGATCTTTATCGGGGAAGCACACGATATTTTGCCCGAGCATACCGTTAAATAGAAAAGAATTTTCAGCATCACTTCCCGAACGGCCGACCCATGTCTGAAAACCGTAATCGTAATCCCCTATTGAATTGGGAGTTGATATCTGAACAGAGGTCATCTGACGAACAATATCTTCGGAGAGCAGTCTTTTCCCTTGCCAAACGCCTTTTTGCATGATCAGATACCCTATTTTTGCCAGATCCTCAAGATGCATATAAAGCCCCCATCCGCCCTTACAGTTGCCGTCGGGAGCCTTTTCCCAAAGCCAATCGGTGATACCGAGAGGTTCGAAAAGACGTTGTGAAAGAAATTCTTCAAGAGTTTTACCCGTGACCTGATGAACCAATGCGGAAAGCATGAAAGTGTTCATACTGTTATAATTAAACTCATCACCGGACGGACGTATACCAGATTCGAGAAAAGATTTTATCCATTCAGTATCCGTAACAACACCGAGTTCGTTAAAAATCACGCCAGATGACATCGTAAGAAGCCTGCGAACAGTCGTTTTAACAGGACGAAGAATATTGAGGGGAGACGAGAATTCATCGAAATATCTTCCAATTCCGTCATCAAGAGAAATCAAGCCGTCATCTATAAGCATACACACGGCAATCCCCGTAATGCTTTTGCAAAGAGAGTGCGTAACATGCATTCTGTCGAGAGAATACGGTGCATATGCGCATTCGCTGATAACATGACCGTTTTTTACGATCATTACACAATGCGGGAAAATATTGCCGTTATGGTATAATTCATTTATAAAACCATAAAGACATTCAGAGCTGATACCTTGCTTTTCGGGTGAGCTTCTCGGGAGAGGAGAACCGACAGAAGACGGATGAAGTAATTTTTTTTGCGGTTCTGTTTTAACAATACTTACGTTTTGAGTTTTTCGGTCAAACAAATTACTCAGCAGTTTAACCGTTCTGCCCTGAATTACAACATCCATAGAAATTCTCCCTCCGTTTATATATTCACATGATAGCATAATTGCGAAAAAAAATCAAGTATTTCCTGTCGCATCTTGAAAAACTGCCGTAATTGTGGTACAATATACCCATAAACAAATCAACGGAGTTATTTATGGTTTCAACTTTAACGATAATAGGATTATGCTTCACGGTATTATGTTCACTTGTTTTACCTATAGGCGCATGGATATTCCTTGTTAAAAAAGGCAAAAACATGAACCGATACATTTTATTCGGTATGTTCGGCTTTTTTATTGCACAAATAATTTTAAGAACACCGATGCTGATGATACTCGGATCCGAACAGTGGTTTGCCGATATCGCAAATGCAAATCCGATATTTTACGCGCTTTTTCTTTCGCTCTCGACAGCATTTTTTGAAACAGCGGCAAGATATGTTATTTTCAAATATGCAATTAAAGAAGATATCGGTTTTTCAACGGCACTCGGAACCGGATTCGGTCACGGCGCATGCGAAACGCTTGCTTATGTTGGAATAACGAGCGCGGTAAATTTAAGCGTTTCAATAATGATAAACACAAACAATCTCGCAAAAACCGAAAATTACGAAACGATCAAGGAAACACTTGTTTCAGCATCGGCATCAAACTATTTTGCGGCAGGAACAGAACGTCTGATCGTTATGATTATACATATCGGGCTGTCCGTTATCCTTGCATATTTCATTCAAAAGAATATGTCACTTACAGGCTTCGGAATATGCCTTGCAGCGCACTGTATTTACGATTTTACGGTAAAACTGATCTCGCAGGTAGATCTTTCCGTCTGGGTAACGATCGCGGCTATGGCTATATTTGCCGCAATGATAACAGCATTTACTGTATACGTAAAAAAGCATGAAAGCGAGCATACACCGCAATAATTTAATAAGCATAAAATGTCCCCCGACATCATAGACTTAAACAAAATCTGTGATTTCGGGGGACATGATTATGGAAAATGATATTACATATCTTAAAGACCGAGTGATAATGTTCGGCAAATTTATTGCGGAAAACGGTGCAACCGTAAGGCAGACCGCGCAAAGATTCGGATATTCAAAATCAACGGTACATAAAGATGTTTCCGAGCGTCTCCGTGATTTTTCGCCGTCACTTTACGAAAAGACGAGTGCTGTTTTAGCAAAAAACAAAGCTGAGCGTCATCTTCGCGGCGGAATGGCAACGAAGCGTAAATACGAGAAAAAATCCGAGGAAGATTAATCTTTATCTCTCGTTTTCTGACGGACGATAATATTTATCGGAGTACCCGTAAGACCGAACGTTTCACGCATCTGGTTTTCGATATAACGCTGATACGAGAAATGGAAGAGCTCGGCATCGTTAACAAAAATAACGAATGTCGGGGGTTTGATGGAAACCTGTGTCATATAAAGAAGCTTTAAGCGCTTGCCTTTATCTGTGGGGGGCTGAACCTTGGTTGTTGCTTCAACAAGCACGTCGTTAAGAACACCTGTGGTGATACGGCGGCTGTGCTGTTCATAAACAAAGTTGATCATTTTGAACACGTTTTCAACACGGGAACCTGTTTTTGCGGAAATAAAAACAATGGGCGCGTACGACATGAACTTCAAGTCCTCTGCGACGCTCTTTTTCATTTTATCCATCGTTTTATCGTCTTTTTCAACAGCATCCCATTTATTTACAACAACAACGGAAGCCTTGCCCTTTTCATGAGCAATACCTGCAATTTTTGTATCCTGTTCGGTAACACCTTCATTGGCATCGATCATAATGAGAACGACGTCTGCACGGTCAACCGCCATATACGAACGCAATACGCTGTATTTTTCGATCTCGTCTTCAACCTTGCTCTTTTTACGGAGGCCTGCAGTATCGATAAATGTAAATTTACCGAATTCGTTTTCAACATCGGCGTCTACAGCATCACGGGTAGTGCCCGGAATATCAGAAACAATAGTACGTTCAGAACCGAAAACACGGTTAACAAAAGAGCTTTTACCAACGTTGGGTTTACCGATAACCGCTACGCAGATAGAGTCTTCGTCCTTGGGTTCAACGGGATGATCTTTGAGTCGGCTTACAACTTCATCGAGAAGGTCACCTGTACCGAGACCGTGAACTGCCGAAACAGGGAACGGATCACCGAGACCGAGATTATAAAATTCATAAAGCTCGGGCGGAGGTGTGCCGGGACGGTCAACCTTGTTAACACACAAAATAACGTCCTTTTTTGCTTTAAGAAGCATATCTGCAACTTCACTGTCGGCAGCGGTCATACCTGTTGTAATATCTGTAACAAGAACGACAACATCGGCAGTTTCAATAGCGATCATTGCCTGAGTTCTCATCTGAGAAAGGATTATATCATCTGTACGGGGTTCTATACCGCCCGTATCAACAAGAGTAAACGGAACACCGTTCCACTCTGCGTCACGGAAAAGTCTGTCTCGTGTTACACCGGGAGTGTCTTCTACGATAGCAGGTCTTCCGCCGACTATTTTATTAAAAAGAGTGCTTTTGCCGACATTAGGTCTGCCGACGACAGCAACATAGGGATTTGCCATATTTTACCTCCGTTAAGGTCTGAGAATAGAGTCCGCAAGTTTGAGTTTTTCACGGATCTCAAGCTTCTGCGGACATTTCTTTTCGCAAGCACCGCAGTTTATACAAGAAGAAACAAGGCCGTCTTTCTGTTCTTCCGTAAGCTTATCGCAATATTTTTTATACAGAGCTTTAGCATGATCTTTAAGGCCGTATACGTTATATAATGTATAAAGATAGAAAATATGAGGGATATCGATACCCTTGACGCAAGGCATACAGTAACGGCAGCCTGTACAGTAAAGATCGGAGAATTTTTTAAGATCCTCGAGGCTTTCTCTGATCTGAGCATTTTCTTCTTCGGTGAAAGGAATATCCGAAGACATTACCTTTACGTTATTTTCAACCTCTTCAATACTTCTCATGCCCGAAAGAGCGCAGGAGATATTGGGGTTACCGAGAACAAAGCGAAGCGCAAGCTCGTATGTAGCTTTTGCGGAAACAGAACCGATCTTTCCGGCAAGCTCTGTGGGAGCCGCAAGTCTGCCGCCGCCTACAGGACCCATAGCAATAACGCCGCGGCCTGTTGAAGCCATATACTCAATACCCTTTTCGTTTGAACGGTCGAGAATATTATATTGGATAAGCAAAGATTCGAGCATGGGTGCTCTCTCTATCATATACGGAAAATCGTCGGGATTTCCGTGGAAAGAGAATGAAATATGTTTTATAAGGCCTTCTTCTTTTGCTTTTACGGCTTCGGAAAGAAGATCGAGCTTGAGCATTTTTTCATCGAACGTATCTTTATTGATGCTCCAGAAATGATAGCAATCAATATAATCGGTATCGAGTTTTTTGAGGGACTGTTCAAGGAAACTGCGGTAATCGGAAGTTTTTTCCACTCTGCTTACGGGAATTTTGGTGGAAAGATAAACCTTATCCCTGAACGGTTTAACAGCTTTGCCGAGAGTTACCTCGCTGTTTCCGTCACAGTAATAAAAAGCGGTATCAAAATAATTTACGCCAAGCTCATATGCGCGGCGAAGCATAGGGATAGTCTTTTCTTCATCGATAGTCTGTGTTCCTTCAATATAAGGGAAACGCATACAACCGAATCCGAGAGTGGATATTTCCATTCCGGTGGAGCCCAATTTTCTGTACTGCATAAGTTCCTCCTGTATAAAATGTTAATCAATAATTACATCCAAAGATCCGAAACAAACGGAATAAATGCTGTTAAAGCCGAATATCCGATCCAACTGCAAAGATTTGCAACAACGGCATAAACGACCCTTTTGATTTTGCTTTTATCCTTAAATGTTAAGCAGTAAACCACTGATTCAACAGCGATTAACAATAGCTCAACTATCGGAAGGATCGCAAAATTTATAAAGAAAACACCTGCCGAAGGATAATAGATCGCATAAATAAATGTAAGAAAAATCTGGGTCGCAAAATTTGCGGAAACAAAAGAAATAATATTTTTCTTAACGGAAAATCCGAAAAGAAGAAGGATCAAAAATTCAATAATCAGTGTTGGAATAAATGTTGAAGCAAACTGAGATATAAGTCTGACGAACGGATTGCCTGTGCTGACAAGCGAAAATGTCTGAAAGTCAAGCGTATATTCAGCCTGATACTCTGTTTTTTCATATGAATCGGAAACATATATATCACCCGATTGAGTAACGGCAATAACCTTTACAGTGTCGGGAATACCGAAATATGAAAAAGTATGCACAGTTTTGCCGTCAACCTGTTCCCCCGTTATTTTTCCGAAAATGGGAACAGCTGAACCGTAAGACAAAGCTGCGCGCAGACCGTTTTCGTTATAGTCTCGCAGAGCTGCAAGCATTTCGGGATCATATGAATCAATTTCCTCTTGAGACATTCGGTTATTAGGCTCTTCCTGTTCGATAAGCAGGTCGAGATAATACGTTTCGTCGGGAGCATTTTCAACATATATCGTAATCGACGGCTTCGGTCCCATATCAGCAGACATGGGAAGCGCCGAAAGCAGAACGACAGTTAATGTTAAAACAAAAAGAATAATTTTTTTCATATAGATCCCCTTTCGTTTACAGCTCTGCAAGAAAAATTACTACTGAAGATCTGAAAGAACCTTGAGGGTGTTTTCAAGAAGGCCAACGTAAGAAGCGCGTTTTGCCTTTTCTTCGTCAACAACCTTTGCGGGAGCCTTGGAAACAAAGCCTTCGTTTGAAAGTTTTTTGTCGATACGTGAAATTTCGCCTTCAAGACGTTCTTTTTCTTTAAGGAGACGTGCTCTTTCCTTTTCAACGTCAACAAGCTCGCCCATGGGGATATAAGCCTTGGCATCGGAGCTGAGTGCGGTCGCAGTCTTTTCGAGAGATACATTTTCGTTGATCCTGATCTCGGAAGCACCTGCAAGACGTTTAAGGAATTCAGCACCGCGAGTGTATTCCTCGGGATTTTCGGTCTCGATATAGAGGCTTGTCTTTTTAGATGCGGGAACGTTCATATCAAGACGGAGCTGACGGATATTTTTGATAAGAGATTTTACGTTTTCCATAGCAGCGGCATCAGCAGGGAAAGAAAGCTTTTCGTCGTATTCGGGGTACGGTGCAATAACGAGAGCTTCGCCTTCGTGAGGAAGTGTCTGCCAGATCTCTTCTGTTATGAAAGGCATAAACGGATGGAGAAGGGCAAGAGTACCGTTAAGAACGTAGCAAATAACGTTCTGTGCGGATTTCTTGGTTTCTTCGTTTGTATTTGTTTCGAAAAGACGGGGTTTAACAAGTTCGATGTACCAGTCGCAAAGATCGTCCCATACGAAATCGTAGAGCTTCTGAGCGGCAACACCGAGTTCATATTTATCAAGATTTTCACGGACTTCTTTTACGCAGTTGTTAAATTCGGTAAGGATCCATTTATCTTCAAGCTCAAGTTTTTCGGGGATCTCTGCATGGTCAAGATCGATATAAGTGAGAGCGAAACGAGCCGCATTCCAGATCTTGTTTGCGAAGTTTCTGGAGGATTTAACAACTTCATAGTAGAAACGCATATCGTTTCCGGGGGAGTTACCTGTAACGAGAGTATATCTGAGTGCATCTGCACCGTATTCGTTGATAACTTCGATCGGGTCTATACCGTTACCGAGAGATTTGGACATTTTTCTGCCCTGAGAGTCTCTGATAAGACCGTGGAAAAGAACATGTTCAAACGGAGCTTTGCCTGTATGTTCAAGACCGGAGAAGATCATTCTTGCTACCCAGAAGAAGATAATATCGTAACCGGTAACGAGAACGGATGTCGGATAGAAGTAATCGAGATCTTCTGTTTTTTCGGGCCATCCGAGAGTGGAGAACGGCCAGAGAGCAGAAGAGAACCATGTGTCAAGAACGTCCTCGTCCTGACGCATCTTTGTGCCGCATTTCGGGCATGTTTCAACGTCTGTTTTGGAAACGATCATTTCGCCGCACTTATCACAGTAATAAGCGGGGATTCTGTGACCCCACCAAAGCTGACGGGATACGCACCAGTCGTGTACGTTTTCCATCCAGTTCATATATGTCTTTTCAAGACGTTCGGGATGGAATTTGATAGTTTTATCAGCAACGACCTCCATAGCGGGTTTTGCAAGAGGTTCCATTTTAACGAACCACTGGTCGGAAGTAAGGGGTTCAACAGTGGTTCCGCAGCGGTAACACTGACCTACGTTATGAGCATGCTCTTCGATCTTAACGAGCCAGCCGCCCTTTTCAAGATCTTCAACGATACGTTTTCTTGCTTCGTAACGGTCAAGACCTTCGTATGCGCCGCCTGCAGCATTGATAGTTGCATCATCATTCATAACTCTGATCTGATCGAGGTTATGACGCTGACCTACGAGGAAGTCGTTGGGGTCGTGTGCAGGAGTGATCTTAACACAGCCTGTACCGAATTCTTTATCAACGTATTCATCTGCAATAACGGGGATCTCTCTTCCGACAAGGGGAAGAACGAGAGTTTTGCCAACGAGATGAGTATATCTTTCATCTTCGGGATTTACGGCAACAGCGGTATCACCGAGAAGAGTTTCGGGACGTGTAGTTGCAATAACAACGTATTCGCCCTCGGAATCCTTAACGGGATAACGGATATGCCAGAAATGGCCGCCCTGCTCTTCATATTCAACCTCTGCATCGGAAAGAGCGGTCTTACAGTGGGGACACCAGTTGATTATTCTGTGGCCTCTGTAGATAAGACCTTTTTCATAAAGGTTAACAAAAACCTCTTTAACTGCTTTTGAGCAGCCTTCGTCCATAGTGAATCTTTCTCTGGACCAGTCACAGGAGGAGCCGAGCTTTTTGAGCTGATTGATTATACGGTTGCCGTACTGTTCTTTCCAAGCCCAAACACGTTCAAGGAATTTTTCACGGCCGAGATCGTAACGGGTAAGACCTTCTTCTTTACGGAGATTTTCTTCAACCTTGATCTGTGTTGCAATACCTGCATGGTCGGTACCGGGAAGCCAGAGAGCCTCGTAACCGCACATACGTTTATAACGTGTGAGGATAT
>CAJGDF010000027.1 GCA_904502105.1 uncultured Clostridia bacterium | reverse complement strand
GAACTGCCAGTCAACACAGTTACGGAATGCGTCGCACATACCGCCGTGGCAGCCTGCCATGCCAACGCCCGATGCTACTGCTTCGGAAACGGACTGCATCTGCTCCCAGGAGATCTCGCCGCCGGTTACAATAGGAACGATAAGGTCAAGACTCTTGAGCTTTTCTTTGTCTTCGTAAGAAGTCATTGTGTCGGAAATTTCAACATCAAAGTTTTCATTTTCAAGGATCTTGCCAAATCTGTGAGCAACTTTTTCGGGCTCGTGTCCGTCCCAGCCGCCCCAGACAATAAGAGCTTTTTTGTTCATAAATATATCTCCTTGTACAATAAGTTTTTACTTAAAGTAAGTATACTTTATTTTACATTGTTTTTGAAATAATTTCAATAGATATATTGCAAAAAATAACGGTGTAAAAAAAATTATTTATTGTGTATTTTCTCTATATTTGTTTTCTATATATAATAGATTGAATTTTTATCTTGATTTTTTAGGCTTTTTGTGATAAAATACGGCTATACGGAGAACATGTCATTCAACATCAGAAGAGGTGACGGAAATGAACGGATTTGAGCAAAAAATCAACGCTTTTGTGTTCGAACTTCTGGACGGCTACTATCCCGAAAAAAACGACGGAAAGGTCATTCACGATCCTATCTGGGGCTCTGTTTTGTATTCGGGCTGGGAGATCCAGATAATCGACTCGCCTGTCGTTCAGCGCCTTCGAGATATTCATCAGCTCGGTATGGCGGACCTTACGTACACTGCCGCGCGTCACAGCCGTTTTGAACATTCTCTCGGAACCGCTGCGATCGCAGGCCGAATGATGGAGCATCTGAAAAAAAGAAGTAAAAATTATTCCGTGTGCGAACGTGATATCAATATCGTTCGCCTCGCAGCGCTTCTTCACGATGTGGGTCATTGCTTTTACTCTCATCTTTCCGAGCGTGTTTACGGTTCGATGCCCGGTTTTTCCGACCTTATGCGCGAAAAGGATGTAAAATGCTCTCCCCATGAGTTTATGTCATATCTTATCATAACGTCAAAAGCCTTTACCGAGTTTTTTGACGAATATGTCGATTTCCCCGATAAATATAACAGCTCCGATATTCTCCTTCGTGCCGCAAATATGGTCGTCGGTAAGAAAAATACGGACTCGGACGGCAACACTCTTTCGTTTTTAACATCTGTCATAAACGGCGAATTCGATGCCGATAAGCTTGATTATACTCAGCGTGACAGCTACACCGCGGGTATTGCCATGACTTACGGTGTTGACCGATTTCTTATGAAGCTTATGGTCTATGCCATGCCAAAAAATGAAAAAACGGATTACGTTCTTGCTGTCGATTCTGATGCCCTCACAACTATCGAGGAGCTTATTTTCAACCGAAGCATACTCTACGTTTATATGTACCGCCATCAGAAGGTCCTGGCAACCGAAGCGGCTCTCCGTGACGTTGTTCTCGGTATGGCTGACGTCGGTCTTCTTGACGACCCCTCGGATTTTCTTAAATATTCCGACTCGGATGTTGAAAACTTCGATACCTTCGATAAAATTCCGTTTGAGGATGAAAACAATCTTCTCACTCTCGGCAGAATGATAAAAAATATAAAAACACGTAAGCTCCCAAAGAGAGTAGAAGAATTCTCTCTTGAAAAAATGGAGAAAAAAGATGATAATATCAACGATTTTCTGCTCGTAAAAGAGTTTATTTCAAGCGTTGAACGTGACCCTGCCGCCGTTCGCAGAAGCGTGTTCGAAAAGGTTCGCGATGCATATTTCGACCGCGGAAAGATCGTTGACTTCACGCTTTTCGATATCTATGTTTCGTTCCCTCCGATGATAAAAACAAGCACCGATTTTCTGCTCGTTTCAAAGAACGGAACGGTTCGCTCAACCGCCGATAAAAAGTATATAAGAGACTGGGCGGAGGCTTTTGCCGCAGAAAAATGGAGAGGCTATATTTTCTGCAATTCAAATGTTGACAGAAAAATTGCCGCCGAATGCCTCAAAACAGGTCTGTAAATTCTATCTTTGCAAAAAAATACTTGTTTTTTTACATTTTACCCCTTGAAATACAGCGTGATTTTTTGTATAATATTTCGTATCTTATTTTTATTGATTTAACAAAGTAAAATCAAATTCGTTTTACATATAGGAGGAAAATTCCAATGCAGATCAAAAATCAGTATCTTGCAGACCTCTACGAAGAGATCAGCAAGAAAAATGCCAACGAGCCCGAATTTCTTCAGGCTGTAGGCGAGGTTTTCGAAAGCCTCGTTCCCGTTGCAGACAAACGCCAGGACTTCATCGATGCAGGCGTTTTCAGCAGAATGGTAGAACCCGAACGTACAATCATCTTCCGTGTTTCCTGGGTTGACGACAACGGCAAGGTTCAGGTAAACCGCGGCTTCCGTGTTCAGTATAACTCAGCTATCGGTCCTTACAAGGGCGGTATCCGTTTCCATCCCTCTGTTAACCTCTCCGTTATCAAATTCCTCGGCTTTGAACAGACCTTCAAAAACAGCCTTACCTCTCTCCCCATGGGCGGCGGTAAAGGCGGCAGTGACTTCGATCCCAAAGGCAAATCCGACGGCGAGATCATGCGTTTCTGCCAGAGCTTCATGACCGAGCTTGCAAAACACATCGGCGCTAACACCGACGTTCCCGCAGGCGATATCGGCGTAGGTGCTCGCGAAGTAGGTTATATGTTCGGTCAGTACAAACGTCTTCAGAATGAATTCACAGGCGTTCTTACCGGTAAAGGCCTTTCTTACGGCGGTTCTCTTATCCGTCCCGAAGCTACCGGTTACGGCCTTTGCTACTTCACCGATGAAATGCTCAAAGATAACAACAACTCCTTCGAAGGCAAGATCGTTGTAGTTTCCGGTTCCGGTAACGTTGCAACCTACGCTGCAGAAAAAGCTACCGAGCTCGGTGCTAAAGTTGTTGCTATGTCCGACTCCAACGGTTACGTTTACGATGCTGAAGGTATCAACCTCGACGTTATCAAGCAGATCAAGCAGGTTGAACGCGGCCGTATCTCCGAATACGCTAAACGTGTTCCCTCCGCTGTTTACACCGAAGGCAGAGGCATCTGGACCGTTAAATGTGACATCGCTCTTCCCTGCGCTACTCAGAACGAACTCCACCTCGAAGATGCAAAAGCTCTCGTTGCTAACGGCGTAATCGCTGTTGCAGAAGGCGCTAACATGCCCTCCACTCCCGATGCTGTTGCATACCTCCAGGAAAACGGCGTAATGTTCGGACCCGCAAAAGCAGCTAACGCAGGCGGCGTTGCTACCTCCGGTCTCGAAATGAGCCAGAACTCCATCAGACTTTCCTGGTCCTCCGAAGAAGTTGACGAAAAGCTCCACGGCATTATGATCAACATCTACAAGAACGCTGCAAAAGCTGCCGAAGAATACGGCATGAAGGGTAACCTCGTTGCAGGCGCTAACATCGCAGGCTTCCTTAAAGTTGCTGAAGCTATGAAAGCTCAGGGTATTGCATACTAAATAAAAGTTTTATTGTCCCGGTCCAAACGACCGGGACAGTTTTATTTGCGTTGCAAGTGATATTCGGAAAGCAGCCATGTCGCTTTCCCGAGTTTTATTCGCTTCGCGAGTTTGGAAGCGAATAAAATATCACTAAAGCCGAAGGCTTTAATATCACTATTGTTTTCAATAATATCACTCCGATGAAATCGGAATATAACTAAATATAAAGGAATGCAAGTTATGTCGAAAAGTATTATGCGTGAAAAAGCGAAAGAGTTTGCTAAAAAGACAGTTTTTATGTGTCGTGAAATGAAATCTCATCATAAAGAATCTGTTCTGATAAATCAATTATTGCGTTCCGGTACATCTATCGGTGCAAATATTCACGAAGCTCAGTATGCACAGGGAACAAAAGATTTTATTTCAAAACTTGAAATAGCTCAAAAAGAATGTTACGAAACAGAATATTGGCTTGAATTACTGTTTGAAACCAACTGTCTCGATGAATCTTTGTATCTTTCCGCTCGTAATGATTGCGGTGCGATACGGAGAATGTTAATATCTTCAATTACAACAATTAAGTCAAAACAAAATACAGATAATCGGTAATTCTGTTTCAAAAAATCGACCGGGACAGTTTTATTTGCGTTGCAAGTGATATTCGGAAAGCAGCCACGTCTCTTTTCCGAGTTTTATTCGCTTCTCAAATGTGGTTTTGTGTTTTAATAAAAGGATCAACGGAGACTTTTCTGAATGGGGAAGTCTCCGTTTTTTTGTTTATACAAACGAAAAGAGCTCCTTTTTACGGGAGCTCTTTTTCGCATAAAAAATTTAAGAGAAGGTAGATATGAAAAATCAGTGGAATAAGCTTTTTAATGTTTCTCCCGATGCTTTAAAAAGCTCCGGACCCTGCCACCGTACCGATGACGGGGCCGGAAAAGAGAGGGGGAGAAAATAATCGAAAAAATTATTTCATAACGAATATGCTTTTGATTACAGTTAAGAGTATACCCGAAAAATAACGATAAAAAATGATGCATTTGTGTCACTCTTGCGGCAGAATGGGGCGTTTTGCAATTTACCTAATACCGTTAAAAAATAATTTTCATAAATTCTTAAAATTACCTCTTCCAAATTTTTATATTTTATGGTATACTATAATCAGTAAAAAATACGTGATTTATATATTTTGATTTCAACGAAATGAGGTATGTTAAATGTCAAAAATGATATATGTCGTTGACGACGAAATGGATATAAGAGCGATCGTCCGCTCCTACCTTGAAAAGGAGGGCTACACCGTTAACGAATACGAAAACGGCGAAGATGCTCTTGCCGCGTTCAATCAGCAGATGCCCGATATGCTCATTATCGATATTATGATGCCCGGTATGTCAGGCTTTGAGCTTTGCAATGAGATACGTAAAAAAGCAAATACTCCCATCATCATCGTTTCCGCAAGAGACGAGGAGCTTGACCGAATCCTCGGTATCGAAATGGGTGCCGATGACTATATTCCAAAGCCCTTCTCTCCCCGTGAAATGGTTGCCCGCGCAAAGGCTGTTTTCCGCAGAATTGACGGTATGAATTCTTCTGTTTCCGATTCAACATCCCCCCGCTGCCGCGATCTGAAGATCTACCCCGAAGAACGCCGCATCGTTAAAGTATCCGAAAACGGTGAAGAAGAACTCAATCTCACCGCTATGGAATATAATTTTATCAATTTTATGGTAACAAACAAAAACCGTGTCTTTACAAGAGATCAGCTTCTCACAAATATCTGGGAATACCAGTATATCGGTGACACACGCGCCGTTGACGATCTTGTTAAGCGCATACGCAAAAAGCTCGATACTCATAACACCGAATTTTCTATCGAAACTGTCTGGGGTTACGGCTATAAGGTTACCGACAGTATAGACTGATGCTATGAAATACAGTATAAAAACGAAGCTGATACTGTCATATGCTGTCATCATCTTCCTTATGGCAGGTATCTCAATGTCTTTCGTGTCACTGTTTTCCGAAGGCTACATTATAAGAGACGCTCATACAAAGCTTCGTCAGTATGCAGACAGAATTGCGATAACTCTCGCTTCAAAGCAGCAGTCCTTCTCCATTTTTTACGATTTCATGTGGGAAAGCGTTGTCCGCGAGGTTGCCGATAAAAACTATTCCCTTGCAATATTCGACTCAAACACAAACCTCTACGCTGTCTCAAATTTCGATATGTTAAACCTGAATGAAGAAACACTTATCAGATACGTTAAGTCGAGAGACGGCCGCAACGGATCGTTTGTTATACCCGAAAACAGAGAAACGTATGTCGCATACTCACGCCTCATAAAATACTCAAACGGAACACCCTTTGCAACGATAGTTGTTCTGATGCAGGTTGACAGATATAATCTTGACGGCCTTCTTTTCGTTCTGTTTTTTGTTTCGGTCATGGCGGCATCGTTTATTGCGGTCATCAGTGCTCTTCTTTTTTCGGGACAGCTCACAAGAAACCTGAAAAAGCTTCAGAAGCGCGCGGATATGCTTGCAAAGCGTCAGTTTGACAATACTATCGTCATAAATTCAAAGGACGAGGTCGGAGAACTTGCAAAATCCATTGACGAAATGGCAAAAAGCATTGAGGAATACGACCGCAGCCAGAAGGTCTTTTTACAAAACGCATCTCACGAGCTCCGAACTCCGCTTATGTCGATCCGCGGCTATGTCGAGGGCCTTCGTGACGGTATTTTTACGGATAACGCCGATGCTGTTTACGACTCTATCCTTACTCAGACATCGCGCCTTGAAAAGCTCGTCGAAGACGTTATGTATCTTTCAAAGATAGAAACAACAAAGGATATCATGGTCATGTCCACCGTAAACACCCTCGAAATAATCGATGAAGCCATCGAAAGAGTTGAGGGCATCGCTTCCGCAAACGAAATATCTCTTGTTAAAGGCGATATTCTTATTGCCGATATTATCGGTGACGGCGATCATCTGGCGACTGTTTTTACAAATTTATTCTCAAATTCTCTCCGTTTTGCGAAAAGCTCGATCTTCATCGAAGCCGTTCCTGTCGAAAAAGGTGTTGTTTTTACCGTTACAGACGACGGTCAGGGCTTCAGCGAGGAGGATCTTCCTCATATATTTGACAGATTTTACAAAGGCAAGAAAGGCAAGCACGGCCTCGGTCTTGCGATCGTTAAAGCGATCATTACCGCCCATAAAGGCACTGTTTCGGCTTATAACAGAACAGACGGACAGCAAGGGGCTGTTTTTGAAGTGTTTTTGCCTATAAATAAAAATTAGAAAAAAGGGGTTAAAATAATGCGCAGAGATTATACTGTTCCCATCGTCGATATTTCAGACGAAAAACAAAGACAGACCGTTGTTGATTACGAAAAAGGTCTTTATATCGGACATCCGACGACCGTTCTTCTTGACGACAACAAAACCATCGTTACCGTTTATCCGAAAAATCACGGCTACGGGCAGATCGTTCTCAAAAAAAGCTTTGATGGCGGTTTAACATGGACCGACCGTCTTCCCGTTCCCGACAGCTTTTCAACATCTCTCGAAACTCCCACGATTTATAAGGTTTACGATAAAAACGGCAAACGCCGACTCATTCTTTTCTCAGGTCTTTATCCCATAAGAATGTCTGTTTCAGAGGATGACGGCGATACGTGGTCCGAGCTTGAGCCTATCGGAAATTACGGCGGCATCGTTGCCATGGGTGATATCTGCGAGGTTGGAAAAGGCGAATATATCGCGCTTTTTCACGATGACGGCAGATTTATCAACGGCGGCGACCACGAAAGAAGAACAGTATATCGCACGGGCGAGGGTGCCAATGTCCGAACAAAGCTCATGCACAGTTATTCCGAGGACGGCGGAAAAACATGGTCCGATAAACAGGACAGCTGGGTAAAGACTCTCGAAAAAGATGGCGACGTGTGGGAAGAGATCTACAATGTCGATTCTGGCAGAATAAACGGCAGAATCATCGTTTATCAGGTCGAATCACATGACGGCGGTTTAACATGGTCTGAGCCTCACGCGATCTGTACCCATGAGATCTGCGATCTTTGCGAGCCTGCTATTATCCGTTCTCCCGACGGTAAGGAGATCTGCGCCGTACTGCGTGAAAATGCAAGGAAAATGAATGCTCACGTTATTTTCTCTTCCGATAACGGCAAAACATGGTCCGATCCCGTTGAACTTCCGGGTGCGATCACGGGCGACAGACACTGCGCACGTTATCTCAAGGACGGAAGACTCTTTATCTCCTTCCGTGACACCTGCCTCGATTCTCCCACATGGGGCGACTGGTGTGCATGGGTAGGTACATATGACGATATCAAAAACGGCGGCGAGGGCAGTTACCGTGTACGTATAATGAAAAATTACAAAAACGGCGACTGTGCTTATCCGGGTGTTGAAATTCTCCCCGACGGCACCGTTGTTACAACAACATACGGCCATTTTACCGAGGGCGAAGAGGCTTATGTTGTATCTGTTAGATTCCATCCCGACGAGCTCGATGCAAAATTGAAAAATATTGTGAAATAATCCGTGTGGGAACATATTTTCTTGACTTTAACAAAATTCTGTGATACAATAAAAGATAGTGTAATTTAAATGTTTGGAGATAAAGTATATGGAAATCAAAATTACTAAAAATACTGCTCCGAAAGCTAAAGTTCCCGCTAATGAACTTCGTTTCGGAACAACATTCACCGATCATATGTTCATCATGAAGCACGATTCTGAAAACGGCTGGCATGATGCTCAGATAGTTCCCTACGGCCCGATCTCTCTTGAACCCTCCGCAATGGTATTCCATTACGCTCAGGAAATTTTTGAAGGCCTCAAGGCATACCGTACAAAAGAAGACGGCGAGATCTTCCTTTTCCGTCCCGAAAAGAACTTCGAAAGAATGAATCTTTCCTGCGACAGAATGTGTATCCCCCGTTTTGACGGCGAACAGGTACTCGATGCTCTCGAACAGCTCATCAAACTCGATGCAAGCTGGATCCCCACCGCTCCCGGTACCTCTCTTTACATCCGTCCTTTCATCATCGCTACCGACAGACAGGTAGGCGTTCATCCTTCTCACGAATACCTCTTCATCATCATTCTCTCTCCCGTTGGCTCTTACTTCAAGGAAGGCCTCAAGCCCGTTAAGATCTACGTTGAGACCGAATACACAAGAGCTGCTCGCGGCGGTACAGGTATGGCTAAATGCGGCGGTAACTACGCTGCATCCCTCATCGGTCAGCAGAAGGCTGAAAAGCTCCAGTATTCTCAGGTTCTCTGGCTCGACGGTCAGGAACATAAATACGTTGAAGAAGTTGGCGCTATGAACGTATTCTTCAAGATCAACGGCACCATCGTTACTCCTTCTCTCGACGGCAGCATCCTTCCCGGTATCACCAGAAGATCCGTTATCGAGCTTCTCCGTCATAAGGGCTACACCGTTGAAGAAAGACTTCTTCATATCGACGAGCTTATGGAAGCTGCAAACAGCGGCGCTCTCGAAGAAGCTTGGGGTACAGGTACTGCGGCAGTTATCAGCCCCATCGGCGAACTCAACCGCGAAGGCAATATCTGCGTTATCAACAACAACGCTATCGGCCCCGTTTCTCAGATGCTCTACGATGAACTCACCGGCATTCAGTGGGGTCTCAAGGACGATCCGTTCGGCTGGAGAAGAATCGTTAAATAAGTTAAGATCCGATAATATCGGTTTACGTAAATTACAGGCACGAAATTCAGCGTGCCTGTAATTATTTATACTGAATATAGTCTGAAACCCTTATTTTTACAGAAAAAAACAGCTAAACCGAAGGTAAACTGTCGGTCGAGAAGACTAAACTTCCCGTCGGTTGACCGATTTTGAAAGGTGTGATATGATGCAATCATCAAAAACAAGGAGAAATGAACAAATGAAAAAACAGACACTTGGTATGATGATCTCATCTTTAAGAAAAGAAAAAGGTATGACTCAGCTTGATCTTGCCGATGAAATGGGTGTAACGGATAAAGCCGTTTCCAAATGGGAAAGAGATATTTCCTGCCCCGATATAAATTCGATTCCGAAGCTGGCAGATGTTCTCGGCGTTTCGGTTGAGGAGCTTATGCAGGTTAAGATCGAAGCGAATACCGAACAAAAAAATAACTCCGTTGAAAAGATAATCAATACTGCTTTGAAGGCTGTCGGTATTGCTATGGGTATTGCCGTTGCGGTCCTTTCCATTCTCGGAGAGGTTGAAACAAACTCCGCGCTCATCATGCTCGGCATCGGCCTTGCTTCTGTTTCAGCTTCACTTATGATAGATAACAGAACAGAATAAAGAGAACTGCCCTTTCTTTAAGGGCAGTTTTTTTTATTCTTCGTTTTTATTTTCTTCCTGAAGCTTTTCAAGCTTACGTTTTTTTGCTTCGCGTTTTCTTCGCTTGATCTCTTTTTTTGCAGAATATGCGCTGTAAACAAAAACTGCGGCGATCAGAACTACCGCAATAACTGCGGCAACTGTAACGAGACTCTTGTCCGCATCGTCCGTTATCGGCTTCGGCGGTTCAGGCGGTTCTTCCTTCGTCGGAACAGATACCGAAAGCCCCGAAAATGCTACCGTCATTTCTTTTTCCTGCGTTTTTTTTGCTTCAAATGCAAATTTATTAACAGATAAAAGTATTTCGTCGGGAGTCAGCTCTTTTTTCGGTTCTTCTTCGGTTGAAGCTTCTTCTTCGGTTGCTGTTTCTTCTTCTTCCGTTTCGGTTTCTTCTTTTACCTGCGGTCTTACAATGTCGGCAGTCCGCAAGTTAAGTGTTATACTGTTCCAACCCGATTTAAGCGAAAGATCTGTCATTCTCCATGAAAATCCGTGTCCGTCATCCGCAGAAAGAGTGATCGCACCGCTGTTTAATATCGAAATATCACTGATAAAAATGTCGGTTTTAAGCACCATCTCTGCGGCTTTTACTCCGAATTCGCTCCACTGTGCGGAAAATCTGTATTCGCCGTCTACTGTCAGATCTCTTGACGTAAAGCTCACAGCCGCCTTTTCTGCTTTTTTTACGGTGTTTGCCGAAAGCGTTACCGAGTTTGCCGCTTTCCAGCCCGATGAAGCCTCTGTCGGCAGCTCGATAAGCGTTTTATATACCGTCTGGGCCGAAAAGCCTGCAGAAAAAGAAAAAATCACGGCAAGCAATATAACAGCGGCGGCAAGATGTTTAAAAATCAATAATTTTTTCATTATCAATAACCGCTTTTGATATCGAGAGAATCGTCGATCTCTACCCATTCTTTTATTACGTCTATAACGCGGTATTCGGTCTTTGTGTCTCTTACGATAACCGTTTCAATGCCTGCATTTATGATGAGACGTCTGCACATCGAGCAGCTGTTCGTTCCGCTGTAAAGCTCGCCTGTTTTGGGGTTAACGCAGGAAAGATAAAGCGTTGCCCCGATCATTTCTTCTCTTGATGCGGCTATTATCGCATTTGCTTCCGCATGAACAGATCTGCAGAGCTCGTATCTCTCGCCTGCGGGGATCTTCAGCTTTTCACGGAGACATATGCCCGTGTCGCAGCAGTTTGCACGGCCTCTCGGAGCTCCTACGTAGCCTGTGCTGATTATTACGTCGTTTTTTACTATGACCGCACCGAAAAGTCTGCGAAGGCAGGTTCCTCTTTCGGCAACAGTCTGCGCAATATCCAAATAATAATTTGTCTTATCTATTCTGTCCATACCGTTCTCCATTTATTTTTATTTATTAATTATACCTTCTTTCTGCGGTTTTGTCAAGTCATCGTTCCTTTTTATACCTTTAAATATAAAAACATACGGTCGATAATTGTGAAAAAATAACGAAATCGGAGGGTTTTTGAGTGATTTTATTCTCAAAATGCTTTGTTCCGAGCAAAAAAGAATTGACAATTTTATTCGGATAATGTATAATCTAAAATATAAAAAGAAAAATAACGGCAGATACAGTGCTGTTATAACAATTGACGAAAGGTGTCATCTTATGAAAAAAATGTCAAAATTCCTGCTTTTCGCATTGGCTCTTGTGATTTTCACAACCGCGTGCGGTGCTCAGGCAGGCCCCGAATCATTTGATATGGACCTCGGCGGCGGCACAGGTGAAACTGTTGACCTCGACGGATTCGAAATGATCTATGAATTCGGCTCAAACGAAAGCGACGGTCTTGTCAGCGAAAACGTACTCGGATTTGTCCCCGACTCTCAGTTTGCCGATCTTGCAAAAGCTCGTCTCAAAGAAGTAGAAGATGAATACAATTGCGAGATCACCATTAACTATAACCCCACCTCAAGATGCCATACATTTATCTCCCTTTCTTATGCCGGCGTATTTATGTGTGACGTTATCTCCGGTATTTCCGATATGTGGGCAGATGCCGCAAGAGCAGGCATGCTCGTAGGTCTTTCCAATCTCGAAGACTTTATCGACTACAAAGACGAAGAAAAATGGGGCAGCAGATCTATTCTTGAGGTTGTTTACTACGAAAACGACCTCTACGGCCTCATTCCCATGGGTTGGCCCGAGCTTAACCATTCTTCTTTCGGTT
>CAJGDF010000026.1 GCA_904502105.1 uncultured Clostridia bacterium | reverse complement strand
CAAAAGTTCCTCGGCAATATCAGCCTGTTCACTGTCGGCTTCAAAATGAAGCTGTTTCAGAAGATCTTCAAGAGAAGGGTGGAAGTTATACAGAATTACATCATCCATAAATTACCTCTAAAACATCAATAAACTTACTGTTTTACGTGAACATCCATCTGAGGGAAAGGAATAGAAATTCCGTTTGCATCAAATGCTTTTTTGACCTGTTCGTTAAGATCGAAATAAACAGCCCAATAATCGCTGTTTTTACACCATACGCGGCAAGCAAAATCAAGAGAGCTTGCATTCTGGGTAACAAGACGAGCAAAGGGTGCAGGGTCTTTCATAACGAGTTCGTGAGCCTCTGCAGTTTCAAGAATGATCTTTTTAACAGTTTCAATATCACTTGAATAATCAACGGAGAATGTAAAGTCTACTCTTCTTGTTTCATGTGTTGAAACATCTTTAATAGAAAGATTGGAAGATACGGAGTTAGGGATAACAACGCGGCTGTTATCGGTTGTACGGAGATAAGTGTAGTAAATGCCGATCTCTTCAACAGTGCCTGCATAAGAGCCTGTATCGATAAAATCACCTACATGGAAAGGACGGAAGATCATAAGAATAATACCGCCCGCAAAGTTACCGAGGCTGCCCTGAAGACCGAGGCCGATAGCAACACCGGCAGTACCGAGAAGAGCAAGGATAGATGCCATAGGTACACCGAGAATAGCTACAAAAGAAAGGATCACAACGAGTTTAAAGACAAAACCGATAGCGCTTGAAGCAAATTTTCTTACATCTTCAGAAAGCTTCTGAACGCCTTTGCTTTTAATGATAAGTTTAACGAGAAGTTTGCTTACGTTAAGACCGATGACCAAAAATAAAAGAGCGCCTACGATTTTCAAACCGTATTCTGTTGCAAAAGAAATGATAGCGTTGATTGCCTGTTCCAAAATAAATACCTCCTGATTTTGGATAAATTTGTTATTTGCATTATAGCACAACAGCACAAACTTGTCAACACTTTAAAAACGCAGAGAAAAAATTTCTCCGCGTTTAATTTCATAATATTTGTTTAGTATAAAAATCATGAGTTTTTTCGGGTTGAAAACCTAATGATCTGTATAGATTAACAGCGGGGGTATTTTCGGATATGACCCAAAGAGAGACCATACGTTCCCCGGATCTATATGCCTCGTAAATACATCTTTGAACCGTTTTTCTGCCTAATCCCTGACCTCTTGCCTTTTCAGAGACAAAAATATCTGTTATTTCGCCGTTATAAACCCCTCCGCCTGCAACGATCTCTCCGTCAATGCGATAAACAAAATATTTATCTGCGGCTTTTGAGAGAAACGATCGGACATTTTCCGTCGCCTGAATCCTTTCGGGTTCGATACCTAAGCGGTGACGTATCGGATAAAAAGCATCCGCCTCAGCATTAACAAACTGTAAAAACATACTGTTATCATACTTTTCAAAGCCTGATACGATACTTGCAGACTCTATATAGTACGTCATAAAATGTGAAGAATATCTCTTTTCGAACCCAAGAGAAGAAACGAAAGAAATAAGCTCCTCATTTTTCTCAAAATCGCAGATCAGGCTGTTCAAGCCTGTTTTTTTTGCTTGTTCAACAACAGAAGAAACAAGAGCCGTGCCTATTCCTCTGCGCCTGTATTTTGGGCAGACATAAACAGAAAAATCAGCCCTTCGTTTACCCTCGTAAACATTTGAACAGGCAATTCCGACAGGTGTTCCGAGAGAATAGGCAATATACGCGTTTTTTGAAAAAAGCTCAAGCAGAGACATTATATCTTCTTTAGCAGAAAAAGGAGCTGTTTCGAGTATGCGCTCGGCATCTCTCAAAAGAATAGGGTCAAACTTAATTATTTTCATGATTTTACATATAAGTAAAAGGCGAAAGATCCGCCTTTTACAATTTCAATTATTCTTTTATTATTTCAGGTTCGCCGCGTGTTATGAAGCGAACGATAACATCAGGCGTGCTATCCTTATCGTGACCGCAGGAGAATGCGATTGAACTGTCTCCTGCAGGAAGAATGAATTCGCCCTGAGGTTTAACTTTTTCGATAGTTTTGAAGTTTTTGTCAGTAATTTCAGCTTTTCCGTCAAATCCGAAAATGAGATACTGACCGTCTTCAACTTCACAGTCAAACTTAACTGTGCTCTGTGATGTTTTTATCATAATATCACGGATCGAACCGTCCCCCTCAACCTTTAAGCGGAACGATGCTTTGCCCGCATACGGATTATCAAGAGACCAATCCGCACCGCCGGGCTGACCGGGCTGAAGCTCGGAAAGATCGCAAGTGTAACGTTTGGAAACAGAGATCGGATAGAGCGCGAATTCTCCCTCGCCTTTATCTTCAAGATGCCATTCTGTTTCGGGGAGACGGAGCTTTGCCTTCTGTTCTTCCGTAAAAACATTATTGAGACGAAGCTTGTCCCAATTTTTCATTGCGGTAAGAAGATCGTTTATCTTACCGTGTTTTTTGAGAGTATTGACTCTGATAGTCATGGCATAACCGCCATCAAAGCCGGCAGCCTCGGACATAGCCCATTCGATATCCTCAAGAGTGGAACATTCGAATTTTTTATCGGCAAGTCTGATAAGGAACCAACCGAGCATTCTCGGGAAGAGATTGCGGCGGAAGAAAGCCTGATTGCGAATTCTGCCTTCAACCTGACCTGTTCTCATAGCCTCACCCCAAGGTTCGCCCCAGTTCATACGGCTGTGAATGTGCCAGTTAAAATGCTGCAGACGGCTTGCGTCATTTATAACATTATGGTCATAACCGTTCCAGCAATTATATACAAAACGGGTTGTTGCATATGTATCATGACCGGTGTAAGAACATCCCTCAAGACCGTCGTAAGAGATCTGCTTAAGGTCACATTCGTTAAACACCTTTGCAAGATTTTTACAGAATTCATCCTGAAGAATTATATCGGGGAAGAGTGTTCTGTAGGGATAGTCCCAAAGTCGGTAAAGCGTATCGTTAGCATTATGCTCGCTTGCAACAGTACCGTAAGCACCGCGAACGCATGATGTTAAAACCGCATTGTCGCCCTCATCATTGTATTCGGAATAAGTAATAAGCTCATCACCGATCTGAACGGTATTAAGAGTGAGCGGGTGCTTGAACTGCTCTGCTTTTTCGATAACGATCTCTGTCTGATCGGCATCAATACCGTTTACGAGATTTACAGCACACATTTTAAGCAAATGCTCGCTCGGAACAGGAGTTACGTACGGGTCATTTGTTGTTGTAAAATTGGTAAGAGTGTGAACACCGACGGCAATCCCCTGTTCGGCAGCTTTATCTATAAGCTTTCTTGCCTCTTCATTGTTTGCGGCAATTTCGTCATTCCACTCAAAATGTCCCCAATTTTTCTGCGGACCTTCATGATAAACATACTGAAGACCGGCAATCTTTGCTTTATCAAGAATAAGATCAAAAGAATCGGCATCGAAGTCGGAAATAAGGTAAGAACGCATCGCACCTCTTGATACTTTGCCCCATTCACCTTCAATGATAGGATGGGGAAGTCCCTGTTCAACCTCTATTTCACCGATACGTTCAAGCGCATTTTCAGCTTTACAACCGAAGAAAGCTACCTTTGCACCGGGGATAACCGCATCGGGATCGCCCTCAGCAAGAGGAAGCACAAGGCTGTTTTCAACACCGCAAACCTTAAGATATTCAACCTGATCTCTGCGTCTGCAATAAAGCTGAATGATAGAGCCGTCTGTAATTTTAGCAGCAGTTTTGGAACTGCAGTCGGCACTTCCGACACTTATTCCGCTGGATTCATCAGAGTAAGTGAAAGAAGCATTCATTTTATCGTTATATTTTGCAGGATAACCCTCTACTGTTTTAATGTTAAGAGCTTGTGCGCCGAAAGCAACACCTTTACCCTGAATGACGCCGATGATCTCACCCACGACATCATTTATATTAACGGAAACAGGTCCGAAAATAACGGCATAGGCATCGTTGGGAACAGATCTGATCTCAAAATTAACACAAATATCACTTTCGGAAAAATCCAAAACAGTATTACCGATTGCAGTTGTGACGGTTACACTGTTTCCGTTAACCTCTGCTTTTTCGGGGAGATAAAGCTCGCCGTTAAAGCAAACAGTAACGATCGGTGATGCTCCGAGCGAAATTTCTTCACCGCAAACATTGATCGATGAGAAAAAGCCTTTTTCATCAAGAACGATCGATGTGTCGCGCGTTTTGAATGTATAAAGCATAATGACCCTTCTTTCATTTACAGATTTATTTTAATCTGTCTATAACCTTATCGTATATTTTAAAGTTGTACTTATCAGCAAGATCATCCATATGTTCATTAAATTCAGTGGCTTTAAGAGCCTCTTCTGCCTGAATCTGCCATACGGGAGAACCTTCACCGATATAAAAGATAATATGAGCACCGTCTTCCGCTGTAAAAACAGAGACATCGCCGTATTTTCTTTCTTTTGATGTTATCCAGTCAAAAGAACCGTCACCGAATCCTGAAATGGAGGTATTTTTTGAGAGACCTCCTTTTGCAGCAGTCAATGCATCTTTGGAATGCTCAACCGCAATAGATGAAAAGAGATCCTCTGTTTTTGATCCGTTTTCCCATTCGTCCACAAGTGCCATAGCGTCAACTTCTGCTTGTTTAACACCTGCATAGCCACCGACAATATCATCAGTGGGAATATAAATATGACGTATATCATATGTGAGATACGAGGGAAGGCCTATTTCAGAGCATACACAAAGCACCAGACCGTCTGTACCGGTTATAATCGTATAATCACCCGGTTTACGTCCGGCCTCAAAGCCCCATTTCTGAAGCTCTTTGCTGAGATAGGAATGATAAAGCTCCTGTACAAAATACTTTCCTTCATTATACTCTGCTTTTTCGGTTTCGTCAAGTATGTTATCATAAAGAAGCTGTTCAAAATCATCGGGATCCGTTATTTTTTTCGCGAAATCCTCAGCAGCATTGCGAGCATCGGTATAAGATGCATTATAATCAGATGCTTTGAATTCGTAGAAATAATAACTTAAAGCAAAATATGTTTCGGGTTTTGAATTGGCATATTCAAGACATTTTTCATAAGGTACGGAAATCGTATCGATAATATTATAATATCTGTTGCTGCCGAGAAGAGTTCTTTCAAGATATGAACGGTATATTTCAACTGTCATACCCTCTCCGAACAGATCTTCGACAGAAAGATTTTCTTTTTCAAGATGATCGTTTAACGATTTGATCTGAGCATCTACCTTTGCAATGTCGTCAGAAGAAAGCGTTTCTCCGTTAACACGGGCATCCTCGGCAAGAATACAGTAATTTTTAAGTGAACGCACTGTAACATCAACGAAATAATCCGCCCACGTAGAACCTGTGTCTTCTTCTCTTATCTGTTCATCAAGGGGCTTTGAAAAATCAAGCTCTTTTGTTGATTCCAGACGGGAGGCATATTTTTTCTTGAACTCCGAAATATTTCCGTTATACTGATAACGGAATTCAGCCAAACTGACAGATGTTTCCCCTACTTTTATTGCAGGAGCATCATCCGATACAGCACCGCAGGATGCGAAGAAAGGAACAGTGAGTGCAAAAACAAGAATAAACAATAAAATTTTTCTTTTCATAATATCAACCTGTCAATATCTGTGTACAGTTATTTTTTTACTCTTTTGATTACGTTTTCGTTAGCTGTGAAACCGTATTTTTCAGCAAGTTCATCAATATAAGCATTGAATTTAATTGCTTCAAGTTCGGATATTGCCTGAGACTGCCAAATGGGAGCACCTTCGCTTACATAGAAAAGAATGTATGAACCGTCTTCTCCGGTAAATGTTGAAACATCACCGTATGCTCTTTCAGTGGATGTTGTCCATGCATAAAAACCATTTCCAAGACCTGAAAACATTGTATTTTCCATAAGGCCGCCGTTTAAAGCAGACTCAGCATCATCTGAATATTCAGATGCAAGAGAGGCAAACAAATCTTCGCCCTTGCCTCCGTTTTCCCACTCTGCAACAATATCGGATGCATCAACGGATTTATTATCTTTTGAAATAAAGATACAACGGTAATTGTATGAGGGATAAGACGGAAGTTCAAGACCCGCAAACATGTAAACAACAACACCTTCGGTATCGGTAACGGTAATGAAGTCGCCTGCTTTTCTGTTTGCATCAAATGCCCAAACCTGAAGATCCTCATCAAGAACTGATTTATACTTATTTGAAACAAAGTATTTACCTTCTGTATACGCAGCTTTTTCGTCATCGGAAAGAACTGTATCAACAAGAATTTTCTCAAATTCGTTGATATTGGTTACAGATGAAACAAATTTATTTGCCGCATCGGTTGCTTCTTTATAGGATACATTATAGTCGGATGCTTTGAACTTGTAGCTATAGTAATTTACAGTATAAAACTTATCTGTATTTTCTTTTGCATATTCAAGGCACTCATCATAAGAAATTTCAACCGCCGCAAGCTCAGAATAATATCTGTTATTGCCAAGAAGATTTCTTTCAAGGTAAGAACGGTACATATCGAGAGTTATTCCGTTTCCGAAAAACTCTTCGGGGGAAAGGCCTGTTTTTTCTATCTGTGATTTTACGATCTCCATCTGATCGTCAACCATTTTTATATCATCGGCAGAGAGCGTTATACCGTTAACACGGGCATCTTCAGCAAAGAGGCAGAAATTCTTTAACGCACGCACTGTATAATCGGCAAAATAATCAGCCCATGAAATAGTATTGTCATTTATATAAGGCTGTGTTGTGAGAGGTTTGCTGAAATCAACTTTTTTTGCAGATTCAAGACGTTCACCGTAAACGGATTTAAATCCTTCGATATTGTTATTATATCTGTATCTGAACTCTCTCAGGCTGACTTCGGTTTCGCCTGCTTTAATTGCAGGAGCATCGTCGGACATTGCACCGCAGGATGCGAAGAAAGGAACAGTGAGTGCAAAAACAAGAATAAACAATAAAATTTTTTTCATTATATTAATTCTCCAATAAATATAATACAAGACCGCTGACATAATATCCAACATCAGATGACGCCGAATGCCATCCGACCGTTCGGATATCCGATCAGCGGTCATGTACTGAGAAGATTACTCTTCTGAAAATTGTTTTAATTAATTATTTAACAATGAGATCTACAACTTCTTCGTTAACGATGATTGTAGCAGATTCTTTAAGACCGTTAATATACTCGGAATATGCTTCGGAAGCAAGAGTATTCTTAACGTTGAGTTCCCAATAAGGTTCAGCAGTCTTTTCAAAATAAATGATATGAGAACCGTATTCGGAATCAATAACGGTGCAGTCACCGGATGCTCTGGAAGAATCAAAGATCCAATCGTTAACAGCATCTATAGTGAAATAGTTTTTGTAAACATTTGTAAGAGTGCCGTTAACGGAAGCGGAAGAATCGTCAGAGTAAGTAACAGCGAGATCGCCGAAGCTTTCAGCAGTTGCAGCGCCGGATTTCCATTCGTTGAAGATATCGTTAGCTTTTGCATTAGCTGCTTTAAGAGATTCAGCAACAACTGCTTCTTCATCTTCGCCTTCTTCGTGGTCATGTTCAGCTGCTACGAAGATGTGGCGGATATCAACAGTGTTGTAACGGTCAAGACCGCAGGATTTGAAATAGATAACGTTAAATGCATTGTTTGCTTCGATAACAACTTTGTCGCCTTCAACTCTTGCGCTGTCAAATACCCAGTTAGCAATATCTTCGTTAAGAGCGCTGAAGGAGATACCTTCGCTGAGAGAGAAATCTTCGGTAAGAGTTTCTTTCTGTTCGTCGGTAAGAACGTTGCTGTTAAGATATGCTTCGAAAGAAGCTTCATCGGTTACAGCTTCGAGCATTGCATTTGCGGAGTTACGAGCTTCATCCTTGTAGGACTCATCGCCTTCAGCAGCATCTTCGGGAACAGTATAAGTGAAGATGTAAGAACGGACGGTAGCTGTATCGATATTCTTTTTGTTTTCGTTATAGTAGTTTTCGCAATCTTCGGAAGTATATTCGTAAGTTGCGAGAAGATCGTTAAGATACTTGTTGGAAATAGTGTTTTTGGAGATAATCTCTTTGTAAACATCAGAAGTGATGCCCTTGCCGAAAACAGCTTCGAGATAGAAGTCAACACCGTAACCGAGCTGGCTTACAGCTTTACCGAGAGAATCGATTTCGTTATTGATAGAAGTCTTTTCGTCGGAGCTGAGTTCGTAGCCTTTAGCCATAGCTTCATTGTAAAGAAGTGTGTTTTCGATCAAAGCGTTCTGAGCTGCATTGTTGAAATATTCAGCCCATGTGGTGGAACCGTCGAGATAAGTCTGGGTGTTAAGATCTTTGTTGAAGTCAACACCGAAAATGGAAAGGTAAGAGTTGTACTCGTTCTGGAAGTTAGAGATCTCGTTCTTATAGAAGAACTGATATTCCAAACCGTTTACCTTTGTTTCGCCGATTTCAATAGCGGTTTTGTTTTCAAGGCTGTTTGCCTGTTTTGCAACAACGCTCCAAACGATAACTGCCGCAAGGATAGCAATCGAAACAACGAGTGTAATGATTACTGCGGGAGAAAAGCTGGAGTTTGCATTCTTTTTACTGTTTGCCAAATCACTCATCCTATTCGTTTTTTTCTTTTCATTTTACAGCATAACGATGCCGAAAAAATGAATATATTTTTAAATAAATGTAAGTATACAGACGAGCAACCCCGCCTTAAACATACTTTATTATTCTATATTATTTTAAGCGGTTTGTCAAGCCGTTTCAGCAAAATTTGTAAAAAAATCAATATTCTGCCATACTGCGAACGGACATATCGGCATAGAATACCTGTTCTACGAATATATTATGGTAAAAAAACGTTTTCGGAGGAAAAAATGACAACAAAACTCAACCTGTTGAAATATAAAGAGGTTATAAGCATCAGCGGCGGAATGAGGCTCGGATATATTGACGATATCGAATTGGATATAACCGTCGGCAGGATAATCTCCGTTACCGTACCGGGCAGACCGCGTTTTCTCGGAATTTTCGGCAAATGCGAAGAATACACAGTACCGTGGGAAAAGATCGTAAAGATCGGAGACGATATAATTCTTGCAGACTACGATATTCCGATAAGAACAGTCTTTTCGGATAAAGAAAAATTCTGGTCAAAACTGTTCAAATAGAAAAGAGGAAAAATATGAAAAGAATTTCAACAATGATCCTGACGATTTTCGTAGCTCTGACATTTTGCGTTCCGCTTTCAGCAGATTCAGGCGAGGCAGACACACAG
Organism: uncultured Clostridia bacterium; assembly: GCA_904502105.1. Lineage (GTDB taxonomy): Bacteria > Bacillota > Clostridia > Oscillospirales > UBA644 > HGM12619. The sequence goes on along the minus strand of CAJGDF010000026.1, from coordinate 2,761 downwards.
GTTTCCGTCGAAGTTTCGGCGGATCTTAAATTAACATCAAAAAGCTGTGTTTTAATGGAAGCTTCAACCGGAACCGTGCTTTATGAAAGCAACAAGAACGAACGTTTACCTCCGGCGAGCGTAACAAAGGTAATGACGATGCTTCTTATCCTCGAAGCTGTTGAAAGCGGACGGATATCTTTTTCGGACAACGTTGCGGCCTCGGAAAGAGCTGCTTCTATGGGTGGAACCCAGATCTATCTCGAACCGGGCGAGGTAATGACTGTTGATGAGCTTTTTAAATCGGTGGCAGTTCCTTCGGCAAACGATGCAGCGGTTGCTCTTGCGGAATATGTTGCTGGAACGGAAGACGAATTTGTTCGCCAAATGAACGAAAGAGCCGCTATGCTTGGTATGTTGAACACAAACTTTACAAACTGCACAGGTCTTTTCGATGACAGCAACCATTTTACAACCGCATACGATCTTGCAATTGCCACGAAAGAACTGTTGACCCACCCCGTAATTCACGAATATACAACGATCTGGACAGACAGCCTCCGTAACGGAACATTCGGTCTTGCAAACACAAATAAAATGCTCAGAACTTACCAGGGCATGAACGGAATGAAAACAGGATACACACAACTTGCAGGGCACTGTTTGAGCGGAACTGCGGAAAGAAACGGAATGACGCTTATTGCGGTCGTTTTGGGAGGAACATCTTCAAAAGACCGTTTTGCGGATGTTGCATCAATGCTTGATTACGGTTTTGCAACATATTCGGTTATAAATATGGAACGGGAAAAAGAAATGGAAATAGAGGTAAAAAAAGGCAAAGAGTCTACTGTTTCCGCCGCAGCAGAATGCGGATTTTCAACTGTTATAAAAAAAGGGACAGATAAAAACGCAGAAGTAATTACGGAAATTGAGCCGTTTGTAGAAGCTCCCGTTGAAGTTGGAACTCAGGTCGGAACGGTAAGTTACATAATAAACGGAAAAACTGTCAGTGTCGTTCCGATAAGAACAACAGAAGCCGTTGAAAAAGCAAATATAAGCGATTATTTTTTCAGAATAATGAGAACGATGTTAAACTAAGAGCAAACAGACACAGTTTTGTTGCAAATAAATGTTATTATTCAACGTAAAAAAGATCGGGAGAAAGAAAATGAGTTGGAAGATCCGAACAGAAATGGCAATTGGCAAGGACGGAGCAAAAACACTTGAAGATAAGACCGTGGCGGTGATCGGACTTGGCGGTGTGGGCGGCCATACCGTTGAAACATTGGCAAGAGCAGGAGTAGGTTCCCTTATTTTAGTTGATAAAGACACGATATCCGAATCAAACATCAACCGTCAGCTTATTGCAACAAGGGAAAACATCGGATGTTCAAAAACAGAAGAATGGAAAAAGCGAGTTCTTTCGATAAACCCCGAATGTAATGTTATTGCGATAGATATGTTTTATTTACCTGAAACAAGAGATCAGCTTTTCTGTTACAATATCGATTTTATCGTTGATGCGGTTGATACGGTTACTGCAAAGGTCGATCTTATTGAGCAGGCAAAAGCGAGAAATATCGGAATAATCAGCAGTATGGGGTTCGGTAATAAACTTGACCCCGAAAAGATCAGAATTACGGATATTTCGAAAACTTCCGTCTGCCGTCTCGCAAAAGTCATGCGCTACGAGATGAAAAAACGCGGAATAACGAAAGTCCCTGTCGTTTTCAGCGAAGAAGAGACGATCACGCCACACTTTGCCGATGAAAATAACGACAGCCCCAAACCCTCCCCTGCCTCCGTTTCATGGGTCCCCTCCGTCGCAGGCATTATGATGGGCGGGTATGTGGTTAAAGAGTTAATAAAATAAGACCGACATAAAACTATAAATATATAATACAAAAAGCCAAAGGAGTACAGACAATTTGTCTGTACTCCTTTTCAAATGTGTTGAGATATTACGATTTTTCAATAAATCAGAATTTAAGCAAGCCGCCAAAGGTAATTCCAAAAGCCTCAAAGATAGCAAAAACAAGAATGATCAGAAGAAGCACGGGGGCAATATGTATCATAACCTTAAAAAGACCTGCAAGCTTAAAACGACCTGAAACGGAAACCTCTTCAATAACGGTTTTCGGCTTGATCACATAGCAAACCGTCAAACAGGTCAGAATTGCAACTATGGGCATCAGGACGCTGTTAGTCAAGAAATCGAAGAAAGTAAGGATATCCATACCCAAAGGTGTCACCTCGGACCATACACCAAAGCCGAGGGCTGACGGAAGACCGATAACAAAAGCTCCGCCGAGAACAATAAAGCAGGTTATTTTTCTTTCAATATGGAATTTATCCTGAATAATGGAAACCACGGTCTCCATCAAGGAGATAGACGATGTAAGCGCAGCAAACAAAACCAAAATAAAGAATACGGCGCCCACAATATTACCCGTAACAGCACCCATATCATTAAATACTTTGGGAAGAGTATCAAACATAAGCCCGGGACCTTTGTTAAGACCCTCAATACCCGAATAGCTTACAACTGACGGAACGATCATCAGGCCCGCCAAAAATGCAATACCCATGTCAAAGAATTCGATCTGATGCGCAGAAGACTCCAGGCTCACATCCTTTTTCATGTACGAGCCATATGTTATCATAATACCCATAGCCAATGACATTGAATAAAAGAGCTGTCCCATAGCAGAAACGACCGTCATGATACTGAAGTGAGAAAAATCGGGCTTAAGATAATAAGACAGACCTTCCCATTTTCCCT
>CAJGDF010000025.1 GCA_904502105.1 uncultured Clostridia bacterium | reverse complement strand
ATGAAGATAACGGTAAATGCTGCTGCCGTAAAAAATGTAAGCTATAATTTTATATGCATCAGGACAACATTGTAATTAATCATATAGGACCTGTCAGAACACACTTTAAGAAAGGAACAAAAAATATGAGTATAACAAAAGAAGACATAACCCTTGTTAAAGGAAGAGGATTTTTAAGAAACAGAGGAACAGATAATTTTTCAGGCAGACTTGTTTCTATCGGCGGTCTTTTCAGCGCAAAAGATCTTTCTGTTGTAGCTGAATGCTCAGAAAAATTCGGTAACGGAAAAGTAATTTTCACAAGCAGACTCTCCGCTGAAATACAGGGTATTCCCTTTGAAAAAATCCCCGAAGCCGAAGCTTTTATGGCAGAACACAATCTTTATTTCGGAGGTACAGGCGCAAAGATCCGCCCCATAACAGCTTGTAAAGGCACCACATGCGTTTTCGGAAACATAGACACACAGGGACTTGCCAAAACGATCCACGAAAAATTTTACATAGGAATGAGAGATGTAAAACTCCCTCATAAATTCAAAATCGGTGTAGGCGGATGCCCCAATAGCTGTATGAAACCGAGCCTTAATGACGTTGGCATTGAAGGCTGCAAGACTTTTGAATTTGATAAAGAAAAATGTAAGGGATGCACAACTTGCAATGTAGCAGCAAACTGTCCTTCAAAAGCTGTTTCGATGATTGACGGCAAAGCATTTGTTGATGCAAGTAAGTGTACAAAATGCGGTGTTTGCGTAGGCAAATGTCCGTTCGGTGCAACCCCCAAAGAAGCAGAATCCGCATGCAGAGTTTATGTTGGTGGTACATGGGGTAAAAAACAGAGAATGGGTACACTTTTAAGTAATGTGTATTCTGTTGAACAAGTACCCGAAATAATCGAAAAAGTTATGCTTTGGTATAAAGAGAACGGATTTGCAAAAGAAAGACTCGGTGCAGCCATTGATCGCATCGGAATCGAAAACTTTGAAAAAGCCATTGAAACAAATGATCTTTTAAACAGACGCGAAGAAATCCTAAAAGCAGAAATTAAATAAGGGGAAAACACGATGAAAATTGCAGTAACATATAAAGCAGGTCAGATATTCCAGCATTTCGGTCATACCGAACAGTTTAAAATTTATGATATAGAAGACGGAAAGATCGTTTCATCCGGTGTTATTGACACAAACGGAAGCGGTCACGGTGCTCTTGCAGGACTCCTTGCCGCACTCGGTGTTGAAGCACTTATTTGCGGCGGAATCGGCGGCGGTGCACAGACAGCACTTACAGAAGCCAATATAAAGTTTTTTGGCGGTGTTAAAGGCGAAGCTGACAAAGCTGTTGAAAGCTTTATCAAAGGCGAGCTTGAGTTTGATCCTAATGCAAAATGCAACCATCACGGAGAGCATCATCACGGAGACCACGACTGCGGAAGCCATAAATGCGGCGACCACGGCTGTCACTAATATATAAAGGAACGTCGAGAGAATTGATCTCTCGACGTTTTCTTTTATTTATTCAGTTACATTATTTCTGGGAGTATATCCAAACTTTGTAAAGTTTACATCATCGGAAAGGGTCTTTGCGTTATAAATAATAAGAATCTGATCGGGTTCAAGAGGTGCGATAAAATCTGTCATATTCTGATTGATATATCGAGGGTCGATCATATGGATAGTATCAAAATGAGGCACAAAGAACGGAAGAAGGCAATGCGTATAAGAGTCTTTTACAACAACAAGAGTTTTGCCTGTGCCTGCTTCGGTATTAACCGTCATATGAGCAGGATTACCCGACATAAAATATGCATATTTATCTTTTTTATCAAGAAATTCGTCTGCATAGAACGTATCTCTTATCTCTCCGCCGTCGGAAGAAAGAGTATATGAAACGGGGAATTTATGATCAAATCTTGTAATAGTATCGGGGGCTACAGGGAAATTACCCTTGGAGTAAAATGTACCGTAAAAAGAATCTGAAACAGCAATCTGATCGAATTCGGAAATATCAGACGATTCTATTCCAAATTCTTTACATATCTCTTCATAAGCATAAAATGCAGCAAGAGTTGTCCAATGATGGTCTGTACGATAATAAATGTACTCATCTTTATGAGAAGTAAGAACAGAATAAAGATCAATTGTGTTAACGGTTTCTGGTAATGAGGAATAAAATCGGTCGATATAATCTTTCTGATTTGAGAGAACTTCGCTGTCAGTTACTGTTTCCGCAGGCGCAAAGGCAGGAAGTTTTTCTTTATAAATCGAAACAGATGTTGGAACGATTGCAAAGGAAATTGGGGTGTCATTCCATCCGTCAAATTTGATAAGTGCTTCGATCTGATTATTTAAACGGTTAGTATCGATATTTTCAAATTTTTCAAGAAGATATCCGTCATCTCCGATATACACCCCGTTAATATCTTTTTTGTTAAGAACGGACATTGAAACGATAGTGTTTGAACGTACCCAAAAATCTCGAAACGGGAATTGGTCTGTGACATACGATTCAAAATCCGATTCAAAAGACCCGTCAAAAACAGTTTTCAAGGATGCTTTAGGCATCTGGGCAAGAATTCTGTTTTCACTTTCAGAAAAAGAAATATCCGGTAAAACCACAAAAAGTATTCCGAAAATAAAGACAAAGGCTACAAATAAGATTGAAAGAATAATTTCTGATTTTTTTGTCATATTGAACTCCAAGTTAAAGAATTACTATTTATTTGACGAAGAATAAAGAAATATGTTCCCGTAAAAAAATGAAAAACAGTGATAATTTATATTTGCTTGACAAGAAGAGAAAAATTTGATATAATAAGATGTATTTCAAAAACAATGTCAAAAGGACAGAAGAAGGAAGATATTTTTGAGTCATATACCCCCTATTCCGCCGTCAAGACAAAGGCAGATACAACTCGCACGTCAAAGAAGAATGTACGAGGAAAAGATGAAAAGAATAAGAAGACGTAAAATGCAATTAATGTTGCTGCGAACCGCTTTTTTCGGTGGAATTGCAGTTATATGCATCGCAGTTGTCTTACTCGTTATGAAATTCATTGACTACAATTCTCAACCTGTTATAAACAATGAAGATCAGACGATCAACCCTCCCATTGTCGAAGAAAATCAAACAATTGAAGAAGAGATTATAGACGAACACGGAACAAAGCTTGATCTGACGCAGCTTATAGATCCCGCTACATTAAACCCCAACGATAAAATTGATATAAACTATATGAAGGATCAAGTTCTGCCTAAAGTTTATTACACAGCAGATACCCCCTACTCTACCTTTGCAACCGATAACCCGGATCTCGGATCAAACGTAGATACAAAGGTTATCGTTATAGACGCAGGACATCAGACAGATACAAGGAAATCGGATGTTTGGCTTTCACCCTACATAGATCCCGCAAAATCGTCATCATGGGTAAAGGGCTCTTTATTAACAATAGGTGCAACGGGAATATCAACCAAACGTCCCGAGTATGAAACAACACACGAGGTTGCGGATCTGTTAAAAGCAGAACTCGAAAAACTCGGATATACTGTATTTTTAAGTCATCCTGATATTGAAGAAAAGCTTTCGGGCTCTGAAAGATCTCAGGTTGCAAACAGAAATAATGCAGATCTTATGATCTCTCTTCACTGCAATTCTTATGATGCCGACAAATCTGTAAGCGGTGCATTAGCGCTTGTTCCAAAGATTTGGGATGGATATCCAAGTGAAAGACTGTCTTATCTTTCAAAAAAAGCCGGAGCGGTAATATTGGAAGAATATTCTGAAGCAACAGGACTACGAAACAGAGGATTGGATCCGATAACAAAATCTTCCATGTTCTCTTTCTGCAAAGTTCCTATAATTTTACTTGAACTCGGATTTTCAACATGTCCGTCTGATGATAAAAACATGAACGACAAAGACTTCCAGGTAAAAATGGTCAGCGGCATCGTTAACGGAATAAACAAGTATTTCTCATTGATTGAACTTGCAAATATTCAAACCACACCCGAAATAATCGAATAACAATTAACGGCGATCGGCGTAAAAACCGATCGCCGTTTTGGCATACTTGATTATAAAATTTCGCGTCCGCCGTCGCCTACTTCAGAGACATAGAAGGAGGGAGCAATACCTGTTCTTTCTTCGTAGTTTTTACCTACTTCAGAAATAAAGTTATCAACAGCAGAATCCGCAACAATGCTTACGGTACAGCCGCCAAAGCCCGCACCGGTCATACGTGAACCGATACAGCCTTCGATTTTAAGGCTTTCTTCAACCATAACATCGAGATGAGTACCTGTTACCTCATAGAGGTCACGAAGAGAGATATGAGATGCAGTCATAAGATTACCGAATGCACGGAGATCGCCTTCAGCAAGAGCTTCGACAGATTTAAGAACACGGTCACATTCATAAACAACATGCTCGGCTCTCATACGGCAAACTTCGTCAAGAATAAGAGTTTTACCGTTTTCAAACTGTTCTGCGGTTATATCGCGAAGACATTCAGCCTCGGGATAAGCAAGTTTAAGCTGTTCAAGAGCTTCTTCGCACTGTGCACGACGTTCATTATATTTGGATTCGGCAAGAGAACGCTTTTTGTTTGTATTTCCGATAACAACCTTATAACCCTTAAGTTCAAGCGGTACATACTTGAAGGAAAGATCTTTACAGTCGAGGAATATAGCATGATTCTTTCTGCCCATAGCAGATGCAAACTGGTCCATAATACCACAGTTAACACCGCAATAAGTATTTTCTGCTTTCTGAGAGATTTTTGCAAGTTCGATCATATTGGGCTTTTCGGTTACGCCGTTTTCGAAAGAGAATGTTGCGAGAACGAGGGACATTACGACCTCAATAGCTGCAGAGGAAGAAAGACCCGCGCCGAAAGGAACAGTATCATGATAAAGGATATCGCAGGACTGAATATCGTAGCCTGCCTGCTGCATTACATATGCAACACCGGCCTGGTAGTTACCCCAGGAAATATCTTTATATTCTCCAAGTTTATTAATTTCAAGACTTACTCTGTCAGGAAGATCAGTTGCGGCAACTCGAATCAAACCGGAGTCGGTTTTTCTTACAGCAACGGTAGAACACTGAGAAAGAGCTGCGGGAAAAACAAAGCCACCGTTATAGTCGGTATGTTCACCGATAAGGTTAACTCTGCCGGGAGAAGAGAAAATTCGTACATCAGAGCTGTCTCCCCCGTATATTTCGATAAATTTCGCAATAAGTCCGTTTTTGTCTAACATATAGTGCCATGCCTTTCACGTTGTAATAACGAATTTAAATTGATTTTAATCTTTAATTTACATTGTAATATACATTATACTACAAAAATAAAAAAAAATCAATGACTAAACAATGAAAACTCAAGATATTTACATTAAATTTTCCATATCCGGAATCATCGACTCGTAAATATCCTTTATTTTCATTTTTATATTCTCTAAATTTCGTATAATTTCATCAATTTTAAGATGTTCCTGTTGTTTTTCAAAATAAGCATTTGTTTCGTAAATAATATCGCGTATTTCATCAACCGCTTTATCGTGAATAAAAACAGAAAGAATATTTTCACAGTCAAAAAAATCTTCTACAAAAGATTTGTACAAAGTAAAGGCATCGTTATATTCTTCTAAAGACAAAAAATCAATCACTTTATCCAATTGAGATGTAAATTTATCGGACGAACTTTTCAGATAACCAATCTCATATGAAATTGCGCCTATTGCCAATAAAATAAGAAAAACCGCCAACACAAGCCGTCCCTTCATCTTCTTAAACCTCCTTATCCTTTAAGATCCATTCGGTATTACCTGCATTACGAATGCACAAAAAAACATCATCAAAGCTTTTAGCCTTATGTTTTTTTGCCTCTTCAAGAAGATGTTTTTCATCAACATTTGCTTTTAACATATTTTTCCGTAAAAGTTTGCCGTCAACAATAAGCGGATAAGGAATCGAATTTTGCTCTGTATCTTTCTTCAGAAGCACACTGATCTTTCCGCTTGTTTCAAGTATACAGAATTTAACATCATTTATATCCATAGCACCATTCTGTCGTATTTCCTCATAAAGCTCGCTTATTGTAAGCTGAGCCTTTTTCATTTCACATTGGTTAATGACACCGTTTTCAACAATTATGTTATACTGCCCGGCAAGAACTCTTTCCGCCGTTCTGCTTTTAACGGATATTGCTGCGGAAAATATCTCAAGAGAGATAAGAACCGTAACGGCGATTACTATATTTAAAAGCGGATATTCTCTATCCTGCATCGGAATAGTTGCAAGTTCGGAAATAATTATTGTTATAACAAGTTCTGACGGTTCAAGTTCGCCTATCTGACGCTTACCCATAAGCCTTATTGCAAGAATAGTAATGATATAAAATATTACAGTTCGCATAAGAATAATTGACAATTTTTCTTTTTCACCTCTTGATTTTTCTATAAAAGTGTTATATAATTGAATAAATGATTTAACAACTCTATTATGGAGGTTTTTTTATGAAATATTCTATAGGCATAGATTTTGGTACATTGTCAGGCAGAGCAGCCCTCTTTGAAGTGGGTTCATCAAAAGAAATATGCTGCTCGGTTCTTAACTACCCCCACGCTGTTATTGACACAGGCTCAGAATACGCAGAAAAGCTTTTCGGCGGTCTTCCTCAGGATTTTGCTCTTCAGCATCCTCAGGATTATCTTGATGTATTGAGCACGACAATCCCCGATGTTATCAAACAGAGTGGTGTTGATCCCAAAGATATTATCGGTATAGGAATTGACTTTACAGCATGTACAATGCTCCCTGTAAAAAAAGACGGCACTCCCCTTTGTTTTATGGACAAATACAAAAACGATCCGTATGCTTATATTAAACTTTGGAAACATCATGCAGCACAGGATAAGGCTAATAAACTTAATGAAATAGCAGAAGAACGCGGCGAAAAATGGATCAAATCCTATGGTGGAAAAATATCCTCCGAATGGATGTTCCCGAAGATCTGGGAAACTCTTGACAAAGCGCCTGAAATATACGAAGAGGCGGATTGTTTTGTTGAAGCTGCTGACTGGGTAATCTGGCAGCTCTGCGGCAAAGAAACAAAGAACTCCTGCACTGCAGGATATAAAGCAATGTGGAATAAAAAAGAGGGTTACCCCTCCCCTGAATTTTTCGCAGCACTTGATAAGAGAATGGAAAACGTTATTGCCGAAAAATTCTCTTGTCCCGTTTCACCTCTCGGACAGAAAGCAGGCGAAGTAACCGCAAAAGCTGCTGAACTTACAGGCCTTTGCGAAGGTACTGCCGTTGCAGTTGCAAACGTTGACGCGCATGTTACCGTACCCGCACTCGGAATGAAAGAAACAGGCAAAATGCTTATGATAATGGGAACATCCACATGTCATATGCTTCTTTCCGATGAAGATAAATACGTTCCCGGTATTTGCGGTTCTGTTGAAGACGGTATTTTACCCGGTATGATCGGTTATGAAGCAGGACAGAGCTGTGTAGGCGACCATTTTGCATGGTTTGTCGAAAACCTTCTTGATTCCGATTATAAAGCTGAAGCAGAAGCCAAAGGAATCGCGCCCCAACAGCTTCTTGCAGAAAAAGCAGCAGCTATCCCTGCAGGTAAGAGCGGTCTTTTAGCTCTTGACTGGTGGAACGGCAACAGATCTATCCTTGTTGACGTTGATCTTACAGGTATGATCCTCGGTATGACTCTTGCAACAAAGCCCGAAGAAATATACAAAGCACTTGTTGAAGCAACGGCATATGGCACAAGAATGATAATTGAAAACTTTAACGATCACGGTGTTCCCGTAACAGGTCTTTATGCAGCAGGCGGCATTGCTGTTAAGAGCCCCGAAACAATGCAGATATATGCAGATGTTACAGGTCTTGAAATTAAGATCAGCGGTTCTTCACAGGCTCCCGCACTCGGTTCTGCAATATTCGGTGCTGTAGCTGCAGGTAAAGCAAACGGTGGCTACGATTCCGTATATGATGCGGCCGAAGAAATGGGAAGCCTCAGCGATAAGGTCTACACTCCTAACCCGAGCGAAAAAGCAGTTTACGATAAGCTTTTTGCTGAATACAAAAAACTTCACGACTACTTTGGTCGCGGAGAAAACAATGTAATGAAAAATCTCAAAAAACTTAAAGACTAATTTTACAGTAGGTACAGTATCATGAAGACAATGAACAAAATACCAATAACAGCATATAAGCCGGACGGTTTTGTCAGAAGATATCAGGAACTTATAAGTAAAGAAATGATACCTTATCAATACAGAGTACTTTCAAACCAAGAGCCTGATGTTGAAAAAAGCAATGTAATCGCTAATTTTATCAATGCAGGTAAAGCTCTCCGAGGCGAAGAACACGACGATTTTTACGGAATGGTATTTCAGGACAGCGATGCAGGTAAATTCATAGAAGCCGCCGCATATTCTATTACAAACTTCCCCAATAAAGAATTGGAAGTAAAGATAGACGAATTTATTGATCTTATCGAAGCGGCACAAGAGGAAGACGGTTATCTTAATACAAGATTTACCATAAAAGATAAAAACCGTCGTTGGCAAAATCTTCTTGAAGCACACGAACTTTATTCTGCAGGTCATATGATTGAAGGTGCTTGCGCATATTACGAAGCTACAGGCAAGCGTAAATTCCTAAATGTTATGGAAAAAAATGTAGAACACATCTACAACAAATTCATCGTTGAAAAAGCAGAAGGATATCCCGGTCATCCCGAAATAGAGCTCGCATTGATGAAGATGTATCGTTTGACTAACAATAAACATTGTCTTGAGCTTGCACAGCATTTCATCGATGTCAGAGGTGTTGACCCTCATTTCTATGAAAAAGAAAGAAGATCAAGAGATTGGCATATATGGGGAAACAATCCTTCGAACTATGAATATCAGCAAAGCCATATGCCCGTAAGGGAAATGAGTGATGCTGTAGGTCACTCTGTTCGCGCAACATATCTTTACACCGGTATGGCGGACGTTGCATCTGAAACAAGCGATAAAGAGCTTTTTAATGCATGCAGAAGACTTTGGGACAGCATTGTTAATAAACGTATGTATATCACAGGCGGAATCGGTTCTTCCCATCACGGTGAAGCGTTCACCACCGACTACGATTTACCCAACGATACAGCTTATGCAGAAACATGTGCATCTATTGCGCTTATATTCTTCGCATCAAGAATGCTTGAAAATGAAATAAAAGGCGAATATGCAGATATTATGGATCTTGCATTTTACAACACTGTTCTTTCAGGTATTCAGATAGACGGTAAGAGATTTTTCTATGCAAATCCGCTTGAGGCTATCCCAGGAGTTTCAGGCAGAATTCCGACCCACGGTCATGCAAGAATAACAAGACCCGGTTGGTACGGCTGCGCTTGCTGTCCTCCGAATGCAGCACGACTTATTGCATCTATCGGACAGTATTCTTACAGTGAAAAGGATGATACAGCTTTCTGCCATATGTATGCTTCAGGCGATGTTGAATTCAAAAACGGAATCAAGCTCAACTGCAAGACAGAATACCCCTATGGAGATACTGTTGATTACAAAATTAACGGTAATGGCAAAATTGCGATAAGAATCACCTCTTGGAGCGAAAAATATTCTGTTATTAAAAACGGACAGACCGTATGCTCAGAAAATATAAACGGCTATATCTATATTCCCGTTTGCGACAATGATGAGATCAAACTCACATTGGATATGACTCCGAGATTTGTTTATGCATCCGAAAAAGTTGCCGATCTTACAGGCAAAGTTGCGGTATGCGTTGGACCTATGACATACTGCTTTGAAGGCGTTGACAACGACGGAGACGTTTTCTCTCTTTATGTTAACACCAACGAAACACCCATTGTTGAAGCATATGATGAAAACACTTTGGGCGGAACACGCAAGATAAGAGTTAAAGGCTTCAAAAAAGAAGCACAGTCAGGACTTTACTCCTCAAAAGCGCCCAAATATATTGAAACAGACATCATCGGTATCCCCTACAGCCTTTGGGCTAACAGAGGCGAAAATCAGATGAGAGTCTGGATGAATGAAAAATAATATCTGAGATTATAAGAACTCCGAGGAATACTCGGAGTTCTTGTCTGAATATGTCTTAAATTATATGCAAATAAAATAACACAAATACCCGCAGAGTCATCCTGCGGATATTTGTGTTTGAGGAAATCACTTTGAAATACGTCCTGAAACTCGCCAACCGTGATCGGTATTTTTAAGGACATATGTGAATGTTTGGTATGTTGTTGTTTCGGTTGCTGTCGGACTTAATTCTTCGTAAGATACAGATATAACGACCTCGGATATTTTATTTTCGATTATAGAATAACTATAATCCTCGGAAAGATACCATCCCATAGAGCCGGGTCTGCAATATGTGTAGCCGTCAACATTTATATAAAGATCATTATTTTTAGCAGATTCAAGATATTCGCCGCAGAAAATGCTTTCAACGAAAGAAATCCATTCGCTCCATGTATCATAATTTTCATCTGTGACCTTATAATACAATCCGCTTTCATCGACAGAATTAATGTCGATCTCCATAGAATCGGAGCTATACTCTGCAAATTTCTGATAAAGATGAAGCTTTGAAAACAACTGCTCAATATCGACATCATAAACCTCATCGGTTGCAGGTTCGATGATTTCAGGCTTCGGTTTTATCATATATTCATCGGGATCTACAAGTTCTGCGCTGATTACGCCTAAACCGTTTTCGCCAAAGAAAATTTCAAATCCGATATACCAACCGCCATAACCTACAACGATTGTCTTATTATCATCCAAAACGATAGTCGAATACTCAAAATCTTTATATGTATCACCGTAAGACATAACGGCAACATCAAATAAATACTTACCAACGACATCAATATCTGATGAGGTCTCCGTAAGTTTTTCATAATACGAATTGATCTTCCATGATGTCTCCCCTATTCCGCTTGAATATACGGAAAGAGAAGTGATATAGATGCGTTCAAGATTATTTCCGTCAGAGCTGTATTTATAAACATTCAATATACCGTCATAGCCGCTTGTTTCGGCTTTTGCAGAAAAAACTTGCTTGAGATCAGAAGGGAACGTGAATGTTGTTGTTGCTGAATTATAGAATGAAACGTTTTTCGGCTCAAATCTCGAAGCATAATACTCGGAAATATGAGTTTCAAGAAGATTTTGGATATAATCTATAGGATAGATGTCTCCGTATTCGGAATTTGAACCGTCACATTCGCCAAGAAAATAAGCGAGGAAGAATTTATCTTCATCTGTCATATCGGTACTGAAAATATTTTTACCGATATATGATGCTATATTTTCGAAAAGAACGGTAAAACGTTTTTCATCAAAAGAAACAGGTCTGTCTTCGATTATCATATCAGACGGTCCGCTCGAAAGTATCGATTCGGTTATATAAACGGGATATGAAGACGAAATATAATTGTTACTTGCGTAAATATTTCCGTTACTGTCTATAATCTGATAAACGGAGTCTTGAACCATCCAATCATCATTAAACGTAAGAGCCCAGACCAAAACCTGTTCAAGTCCAAAAGGCTCAATTATGATCTCTTCCTGTTCAAACTGATGTGGGAACGTAAAATCAACGATAGCATCTTTTTCAAGATCAAGAGCAGACAATGCGCCTTCGGAATCAATATAGTAAACATATTTTCCGGATATTGCGTAGGATTTAATATCTATGCTTATAACACTTTGTTTAGACGTTGAGAGGTTTAACAAACAAAGATACGTTCCTCCGCCATCTTTATTAAACGTATACACAAGATAATCTTTAACAAGAGTGGGAGAAGCAATATCACCGTCAAAATAACGGAACATATCCATATCGGAAAGAATACAGTTGCTGAGATTCGTTTTCATATCACGGGCATAAACAGACGCTATTTCTTCGGAAGAAATGCCGTTTGTCTCAATTACGTAATAATACAACAGATCTTTTTCTTTATCGATATAAATATCGTCCATAAGCATACAATCCTGATAACGTTCAACTTCTTTAATACTTTGAGCCGTTATGGGAATACGGTCTAT
>CAJGDF010000024.1 GCA_904502105.1 uncultured Clostridia bacterium | reverse complement strand
TGTCGGAACATCAGGACAAGCTTCTCCTTTTTCCCATTTGTCAACTGTATTTGCGCAAACACCGAGCATTTTTCCAAGCTCTTCCTGTGTCTTTTCTATGCTGTTTCTTTTAACGGCAATAAATCTGCCGATATTTTTCATGTCCATAATTATTCATGCCTTTCTTTTACGTTTTTTGGTATCCGCATGGTTTTTTGTTTTAGTATAACATTTTGCGATAGGATTGTCAATATTAAATTATTCATGCTTCGACAGAACGATATATTTTGCAGTGCAAAAAGTGATATTATATTCGCTCATTAACTGCCGAAGGCAATATCACTTGCGAAGCAAATCAACCTAACTTCTTCACTATTACCTATTACTTATTACTTTCAAAAATTCCTGAATGCGAATTTTAGTGAAAAGTGAAGAGGGAAGAGGTGAAAAGTAAAAATCCCGAATGCTTTCGCATTCAGGATTTTCCGGACTCGTAAGACAAAAATGCAACTCGTATATTCAGTGAAGTTTTGGCTTCGCCAAAGTGATGCGATGCTTCGCATCGTGATGTTGCTCACCTTGTTCTCAGTGATGTGATGTGTTCTATTTCATGTGCCGAAGGCACACTTCACGCGCAAAGCGCACATCACTTCCGCAGGATACATCACGTTCCGCTTGCGGAACACATCGTTGAAAAAAGCCTAACGCAATCGCGTTAGGCTTTTTTCTGGTGCCGGGAGCGGGGGTCGAACCCGCACGGTATCGCTACCATCGGATTTTGAGTCCGACACGTCTGCCAATTCCATCATTCCGGCGTTATTTTTTTGTTTAACTATTATATCATAATCTGCGCGGAAAATCAAGAGATATTTGTGAATAAATTCGGAAATATATTTTTTCTCTGCCCCTGTGTTAACATTCCCGTCCTTTTTTCATATTATAAAGTATCTTTATTTTTAGGAGAATCTTATGGTTTTATTAAAACGCGGTTCAAAAGGTCCGCAGGTCGAGCTTCTTCAAAGTATTCTGAACCGTCTTGGCTATAATTCGGGCAACATTGACGGCATCTTCGGCATACGAACAGAAAACGCGGTCAGACGTTTCCAGAATGCCGTTGGCATTTCTGTTGACGGGGTTGTAGGTGATAATACATGGGCGGCTCTCTCTCCCTATATCGACGGCTATACCGTCCACACCGCGGCTCTCGGCGACACTTTCTGGCTCCTCGCAAAAAAATACGGCACAACTGTCTCCTCAATCACCGTTGCAAACCCCGATATCGACCCGCAGAATATCGCTGTCGGCAGCAAAATAACTGTTCCGCTTAATATAAATGTCGTGCCAACAGATGTTTCTTACGGATACGGGCTTCTCGTTCGCAACATAAATGCGCTGAAAATGCGGTATCCGTTTCTTGTTCATTCAACGGCGGGCAAAAGCGTTATGGGTAAGGATATCCCGTATATCCGCCTCGGCAACGGTAAAAATGAGGTTTTTTACAACGCTTCTCATCACGCAAATGAGTGGATAACGTCCGTTCTGCTCATGCGTTTTATCGAAAATTTCTGCAAAAGCTATGCCGAAAGATCAAATATTGCCGACCGTTCAGCTGTCGAGATCTTTGAAAACTCTTCCATATATATTATACCTATGGTCAATCCCGACGGCGTTGACCTCGTAACCGGCTATCTTTCCGAAAACACCGAGGAATACCGTTCAGCAAAAGCCATTGCCGCAAAATATCCCGATATTCCGTTTCCGTCGGGCTGGAAGGCAAATATAAGGGGTGTTGATCTTAATCTGAATTATCCTGCCGAATGGGATGAGGCTAAAAGAATAAAATATGATCTCGGTTTTACATCTCCCTCGCCCCGCGATTTTGTCGGCGACCGCCCGTTTTCCGAGCCCGAAACACAGATGACCGGCAGATTTACAAAAGAGCACTCTTTTTCTCTGACACTTTCTTATCATACACAGGGCGAGATAATTTTCTGGAAATTTCTTAATTATTATGTTCCGAACGCTTATGAGATCGCGCTTGATTTTGCCGAGGTTTCGGGCTACACCGCTTCTTTAACACCTTACGAATCGGGTTATGCAGGCTATAAGGATTGGTTTATTCAGGAATACCGAAAACCGGGGTATACAATAGAAGCAGGCCTCGGCGTAAATCCTCTGCCCATTTCGCAGTTTTCCAATATCTACCGCGATAATGTCGGGATCCTCTCTCATGCCGCAGCGGTTAAGGGCTAAAAGAATAAAAATCCTGTAATTCCCTTGTAAAACAACAGAGCAGATAACGGTTTTAAACCAATATCTGCTCTGAATTGTTTATTTTATGTTTTTTCTTTTACACGCTGAAAAGAAGATCGCCGTATGTCGGGAACGGCCAGTAATCTCTGCCGATAAGAACCTCGGCTTCGTCTGCCGCTTCTCTCAGACTCTGCATTACGGGAATAACGTTATCTTTATAATAGAACGAAAGCTCCTGCTGATCCGTGATTTCTTTTGCTCCGTTTGATGCCGCTTCAAGCTGAACCGTTCTTTCGTAGATGCTCAGGCAAAGCTCTGAAAGTCTGTTGAGAATCGTGGATTCGGGCTCGGTCATAATGCCAAGCTCTTTTTTTGTTTTAACAAGCTCTGCCACACGTCTCTGATACTTGATTATTGCGGGAATAATGTCTTTTTTAGACATATCGAGCATCGTGAGCGCTTCAATTGAAACAACCTTGCTGTAGTTATCGTAAAGAATATCGCGGCGGGAGTAAACTTCCTCTTTTGTAAAGATCTTATGCTTTGCAAAGAGGGCGATATTTTTCTCGTCAACGTATCTTTCGAGCGCTTCGGGTGTCGTTCTTAAATTGAGAAGACCGCGTCTTTCGGCTTCTTCAACCCATGCATTGTCGTAACCGTTGCCGTTGAAGATTATACGCTTGTGATCGTGAATAGTCTTTCTGATAAGAGCGTTGAGCTCGGATGTAAAATCATCGGCATTTTCAAGAATATCTGCAAACTGCTCAAGCTCTTCTGCAACGATTGTGTTGAGAATGATGTTCGGACCTGAAATTGAAAGAGAAGAACCGAGCATACGGAATTCAAACTTGTTGCCGGTGAATGCAAAGGGGGATGTTCTGTTTCTGTCGGTCGTATCTCTCGGAAAATGAGGAAGAACGTGTACGCCGATCTCCATTTCGGATTTCTCTTTGTTGTCGTACGTGCTTCCGCTGTCGATAGCTTCGAGGATCTCCGTAAGCTCATCACCGAGGAATATCGAAATGATAGCCGGAGGCGCTTCGCCGCCGCCGAGACGGTGGTCGTTGCCCGCAGAAGCGATGGAAAGACGGAGAAGATCCTGATAATCGTCAACAGCCTTGATTACAGCGCAAAGGAAAAGCAAAAACTGCGCATTTTCGTGAGGGGATTTGCCCGGCTCAAGAAGATTCATGCCTGTGTTTGTCGCAAGTGCCCAGTTGTTGTGCTTACCGCTGCCGTTAACGCCCGCAAAAGGCTTTTCGTGGAGAAGGCAGGTCATGCCGTGCTTTTCGGCTACGTTCTTTAACATCTGCATTGTGAGCTGATTGTGGTCGGTCGCAATGTTTGTGTTGGAGAATATGGGCGCAAGCTCATGCTGTGCGGGAGCGGATTCGTTATGCTCTGTTTTTGCGAGAACACCGAGCTTCCAGAGCTCCTCGTCGAGATCCTTCATAAATGCGGAAACTCTCGGACGGATAGCGCCGAAATAGTGGTCATGCATTTCCTGACCCTTGGGGGGCTTCGCACCGAAAAGTGTTCTGCCGGTTATAACAAGGTCTGTCCTTTTGTTGAACAGCTCTTTGTCAACAAGAAAATATTCCTGCTCTGCGCCTACGGTAGTGATAACTCTCTTGGCTTCTGTGTTGCCGAAAAGACGGAGAATTCTCAATGCCTGTACGTTGATAGACTCCATTGAACGTAAAAGCGGTGTCTTTTTATCGAGTGAATGACCGCCGTATGAATAGAAAACGGTCGGAATACAGAGAGTTCTGTCTTTGATAAATGCGTAAGATGTGGGGTCCCATGCGGTGTAGCCTCTTGCTTCAAATGTCGCGCGAAGACCGCCCGAGGGGAACGATGAAGCATCGGGCTCGCCTTTTATAAGCTCTTTGCCCGAAAATTCCATTATAACAGAACCGTCTCCGATAGGGGAGATGAAGCTGTCATGCTTTTCTGCGGTAATACCGGTCATGGGCTGGACCCAGTGTGTAAAGTGGGTCGCACCCTTTGCTACCGCCCAGTCCTTCATTGCGTTTGCAACTATGTTGGCAACGGTAATATCGAGACTTTTGCCAACTTCCATCGTCTTCTTCAGCGCTTTATATGTGTCGTGAGGAAGACGTTCCTTCATAACGCTGTCGTTAAATACAAGCGAACCGAAAATTTCAGAAACACTCATTGTTTTTTATATCCTCTTTTTCGTTAAGATCAAAATTATTTTTCAGAAAGCTTTTTGTTTACAGCTTCTCTTAAACCGAGCAGCCATTTGTCATCGTGCGGAAAACTGTCAAAATGCAATTCCTCGGATAGACCGCTGTCTATCATTTTTATAACAGCTTCTCTGCCGATCTTCTTCTCAAGAGCGGTCAGAGCCATAAGATCCTGGATCGCATCGTAAAATACCTCGTATCGAAGCGAGCATATCGCCTCTCCGTTGTTTCCGGGGTAAACAACAAATGCGTCGCCCGACGGGTATGCTTCCCTTGCATCCGTAACGGAGTACGGGTCTATTCTTTCAAGCGAAAGCTGTGAGTTCCAGAAATTGTAGCCCCAGTGCAAAAAGCCCTTTATGTTAAATTTATATAATTGAACGCCAAGAACTCTGTTGCGGAGCGACGGCATAGCCATAAATCTGTTTGCTGTCTGCTTATACTGACCGCAGCAGTAGTAGCACCAAAGATCGGGCACGTTATTCTCAAGAAACGGCTTTGCATGATTGGTTGCAACGACCGGAGTGCGGACAGCCCCTGTTTTGTAAAACTCATATGACGAAAGCGCATCTATCGCCTTGAAATCGTCGCCGATGTTCTTCCTTAACAGATCGGCAGCCTTTTTGTAACGGTCGATATGGTCTGCCGACGGCTCATCCGATATGTGAAAATATACCTTGTCGCACATATTTTCTTTTTTGAAAAAATCAACAAGCGCAGGGAAAAGCTGTGAAAGGAAATTAACGTATTCCTCGCCGTATGCATCTGTCTCCCAACCGAAGATCCTCTTGTACTCGCCGTTTTCCGTTGCCATTATCTTCGGCGCATTCGTCGCTCCCCACTGTGTGTAAAGGGGTGCCAGCTCAAAATACTTTATGCCGCTTTCGGTTGCTGTCGCTATCCATTTTTTCAGCTTTTCGAGACCGAACGTATATCTGTCACCGTTCTTTTCAACGTCAACGAGCTGAACGGTCGTTCTCTCTCCGCCCACCGCAGTGTCAAGCGCAGGCGTGAATATCGGGGTCAGGATCATGTTCATTCCGTGATCCGCCGCCGTTTTCATGTAATTGCCGATTATTCTCCAATGCTCGTCGGAAAATGTCTCAACATTATATCTGTCGCAAAGACAGTCTGTATGAAACCAGTTTGTATATATTAACTCCTGCTCTGCAAGAACCGCATCCAGAACGTTTAGCCTGAATACCGTTTCGCAAAGAATTTCTTCGCCTGCCCTGAGTCTGATCTTTATATGATGCATCGCAGGCAAAGCGCCGTTTGTGTCGGCTGTTATCCATAAAACCGAAACTCTGTTCCCTGTGACCGCAAATCCGTTCGGGGAGATCGGCTCGAGAACATCGGGAAAAAGTCCGGGCTCGTCCGTTATAACGTAATCGTCATGGTCGTCATAGCACGGCATCATTGACGGAACGTACCCCACGGCTCTTGCCGTAACCTTTTCAAGGGTTGATGCTATGTCAACACTCACCTTGTATCTGCCTGTTTGCGGGAGTGTGTATGCGATCTGAAAATTGAACTTTTCGTTCTTTGCCGCCGTTGCCTCATTGTATTCTGCCAGGGACTCAAAAGAGGTTGACAGCATTACTTTTTCAAGAGAAGATATGCATTTTGATAAAATTTTCATCGTTAAACCCTCTTCTTGTATATGTTTATTATAAATTCCGCAGGAGTTGATGCAGAATCTTTTTTCATAACATCCTCAAGCCTGTCTTTCGGTGTCCTGTAAAAATACGGGGTCATCGTTAAAAGATCAACAAGCGCCGCATTGTCAAGGCAGATGTCTTTTCTTATCTTTTTTGAAGAAACAAGCTCGAATATCTCCGAAACACCCGCATCTTCATCGTTTTCCCTCGTCTTTTCGTATAAAAGTTTTTTTATCCCCATAAGATGGTCTTTCCCCGGAAAAACGTGAACGAAAATCCCGTCATCCTTGAGTATCCTTGAAAATTCAGCATCGCAGACAGGGGCAAAAATATGCGTTAAAACATCCACAGACTTATCCGCAAAAGGTATCGAGGAGATGTTTGCCGCAAAAAATATTGCATTTTCGGAATCTCTTGCCGCATAACGCACAGCTCTTTTCGATAAGTCAAACCCGTAAAAGTCAGCTTCGGGGTACGCTTTTGAAAGCTCGTTGGTGAAATATCCCTCACCGCAGCATGCATCGAGAACCGTTGAACCGTTTTTGATGTACACCTCAAGCTCTTCCTTTAACGCTTCCGAAAGATGACCGTAATATCCGCCGCCGAGAAAATTCTTTCTCGCGCTTACCATCTTCGGATCGTCTCCCGAGGTCGGTGAACCGTTGAGTATGAGGTTTACACTGCCTTCCTTCGCTCTGTCAAACGAATGTCTGTTCGGACAGACAGCGGTCTTTTCGGTAAATGTTAAGCCCTCGCCGCAAACGGGGCAAATAATTGCGTTTTTCATTATCTTCTTAATTTTTTAAGCTCACGGACATCAACATCCGCAAATATCGGAGTGAGAAATTCGTTGAGCAATCTTGATACAATTCTTTCGTGATATTCTCCCGAAAGATCTTCGGGACGGAAATTTGTGCTGATTATCATCGGCTTTTGGCTGTTGAGCCTTGAATTTACAACGTTGTATATCACAGATTCCGAAAACTGTGTTCTGAATTCTGAGCCGAGGTCGTCTATTATCAGAAGATCCGCATCGTAAAAACGGCGTGTTTCCGACGCTTTATCGTTTTTACCGAATTTTTCGGCTTCAAATTCGGAGATCATATCCTGTGCCGCAACATAGCAAACGTAATTCCCCGCTTCCGCAAGTGCAATGCCTATCGCGCAGGAAATATATGTCTTTCCCGAACCGCTTCTTCCCATAAAAAGAAGATTTTCCTTGTTCGTTTTGAAGTTTTTAACATACTTCTTCGCATAGCCGAGCGTAAGCTCCATCTTTTCGCGGTCGATCGGGTTTTTATAGTATGAAAGATCAAAATTCGCAAAGGTCTTTTCTCTGTATGCCGCCGAAAGGTTCGAGTTTTCAAGCATCTGCTTTGAAAGCTCTCGCTTGAAGCATTCGCATGTGCCGGCATCTGTATAGCCTACGTCTTTACATTTTTCGCAGTAAAAACGTCTTTCGTGAGCATTCTGCGGCAAGCCCGCATGTGTTAAAATATCGGAACGCTCTGCCTGAAGAGCGAGGCTTTTTTCTCTGAACTTGTTGAATGCCTCTTCGCTTTTGTCTCCGCTGAATGCAAAAACCGCAAACTCCGAAATATTGGCCTTGAGCGCATCTTCAATTTCACGTAAACGCGGCAGCTGCTTATAAAGCTTTTCAACTCTCTGCGCTTCCTCGTCTCTGTTTTTTGCGATCTTTTCTTTTAACGCCGCATCGGCTTTCGCAAAACAGTCGCTTCTATTCATCGTCCTCGCTCACCGCCTTTTTCATTATCTCCCATGTCTTGTCCACAGTTTTTTCCGCATCGGGTGCCGCTGTGGGCTCGTATTTCTTCGTTTTTGTCAGCTTCTTTGCCGCAGGCTTCAACGCCGCCGCATCTTCGGGTGTGTTTATACCCGCCGCCTTCCATGAATGAAGGATCTTGTCTATGTATTGGTATTTATAAGAGCCTATGCTCTTTATCATCGCTTCGTATGCCGCCGAGATCATTTCATCGCCGTAGCCCAGGTCCGATCTCCAAGAAATAAACACTCTCTTTTCTTCTTCGCCGAGTGCTCTGTTTGATACGCCGAGAAGTCTCGCCGTCTTTGCGGCAGACTCAGCCTTTTCTTTTTCCTTCTGGATAAATTCTTCGGCTTTTTCAAACGTGGTTATTCCGTCGTCTGCCCATGAAATTGCGATCTTTTCGATCATTCTCATCGATTTCTTGCCGGACTCCGCGCAGTATTGCAAAAGCAGTGCCGCAACCTCAGGCGGAAGACCTATCCAGTCAACGAGAGACAGCAATGTGTATGCATCGGATGTTGAAAGCGGACGGGCAAGAATGGTTTCCGTTCTTTCGTAAAGAAAGCGTATCGCACCGTCTCGGTCTATTCTCGATGCAACCTCTTCCGCTGTATACGGACGTATATCCGATGATTTTAACTGCGGACGTGTGAGCATGTATTTTTGCTGCGATCTGAACAGAACACCTCGCTCTACCCAATAATCAAAAGCCTCGGGCAGTTTTTCGGCTTCTATTCCCGTTGCAGTGCATATATCGTCAAAAGTAAACGATTGAGATGAATTTCTCAATAAAAAAAGTATAAGTCTCAGCGCATCCTGCGGCGCTTTCAGGTAATTGTCGGCTATCTCGTTCGGAACGGCGAACGATGGCCTGTTTTCGAATATTACGGTCTGTCCCGCCATTTCTTTTCCAGCCTTTATTTTTTTAGTACCTACTATTATAACAGAACAAAGCCTTCAAGTCAATAGCAGATGAAAATTTTGTCGGCTCCGTTTTTACATATTTTTAATTTTTTTGTCTTGACATACCGCCTTTTAAATGGTATCATTTATCATGTAAATCATCTGAAAGGTATCTTGATTATGGAATATCCCGTTTATTTTAAAAGAAAACGTCTCGGTACGGTTATCTTCAATGCTTTTATGCTTGTCGTGTCCGTGACTGCAACCGTCTGGAACGTTTTGTCTCAAAGAGATTTTCTCGTTTTTGCGGTCGCTTCAGGCCTCTTTCTTCTTACTCTTGTTTTTAACATCTATCTCGCTTCCGAGAAAACCTTCGCCGTTTATTCCGACCGCATCGTTTGTCTTTCACGCTTCCTTCCAAAGGTCGAAATATCTGCCAAAGACCTTGCCGGCGTTGAATATGCTTCGGCAATGAAGGACGTTCTCAAAATAAATTACAATACCGATGAGTTTGATCTCGAAAAGCTCTCGGGCGGAAGCGCCGCCTTTGCAGAGCTCGGAGAGGGTATGTGGACTGCTTATATCTCCAAAAAAGATGTTGACAGACCGCTTTCCGAGGTGAAATATATCATCGAAAGCATAAAAAAATAAATTATACGGAACTTTTTTACCCGTATTTCCGTCTTATCTGTCATAAATAACTTTTTGAGGGCTTTATTGCGTCTTTTGCCATTAAATGTCGATTTAATTTCTTATTGCGATATTGACAAAGCACCAAAAAAATGTTATTATATTATATATGCATAAAATTATTGTGCAAACGGATTCTGATCCAAAAACACAAGAACAAAAATCAATTTTAATTTCTGAAAGGTGGTTAATTATGAAACTCGGATTTCATAAACTCACAGCATTGATCCTTGTTCTCGCTATGATGGTACCTTTCCTTACCGCTTGTAAGGAAGAACCGGTAAATCTTCAGGAAGTTTACAACTTCTCTGAAACTGCCGTAACCCTCAATGCGGGCGAAAACTATGCTCTTCTTGTCTATGACGATACATACAGCGACAGAGCTTACACCGCTGCCTGGTCTTCGGACAATCCCGCTGTTGTTTCTGTTGAACAGAGCGGCTTTATCACTGCCCTCAGCGCAGGCTCCGCTAACGTTACCGCAACTCTTACCTTTGCGGAAGAACAGCAGACCGTAACTCTTACTTGTGCGGTTACCGTTCTTCAGACTGTTGTTAACGTTACTGGTATCTCTCTTAACGCTATGGAACAGACCCTTGATGTCGGCGGCGTTACTGTCCTCACAGCAACCGTTCTTCCCGACGATGCAACCAATAAGGCTGTATCCTGGTCTTCTTCCGATCCCGCAGTTGCTATCGTTTCCTCCGGCGTTGTTACCGCTGTAGGCGCAGGTACTGCTATCATCACCGCTGTTACCGAAGACGGCGCAAAGACCGCTGAATGCGTTATCACCGTAAATCAGCCCGTTGACGTTTTCGAAAGCCTCACTCTTAACAGAACCTCCACCAGCATCAATGTCGGTAAATCTGTTTCTCTTACAGCTACCGTTAAGCCCACAGGCGTTGCTGCTAACATTATCTGGACAAGTGGTGACGAATCCATCGCAACCGTTGTTAACGGCACCGTTACCGGCGTAAGCGAAGGTACAACCACCATCACCGCAACCCTTAACGATAAGGTTACAAATAAAGTTGCTACCTGCAAAGTAACCGTTAAGAAGCCTTCTTCTTCCGGTACAACTTCCTCCGGCAGCTCTTCTTCCTCCGGATCTACTTCTTCCGGCTCTACCTCCACCACCGTTAAGGCAACAAGCGTTAAATTCGACGTTAAATCTATCACTATTTATGTTGGACAGAAAGGTCCCTGGAAATTCAACCCGACCGTAACTCCTTCCAACACTACCGAAAAAGGTACCTGGTCTTCTAATGATCCCTCTGTTGCTGCTGTTGACTCCAACGGTAACATCACTATCGGCGATCTTGGTGGCGAACCCTTCAAGCCTGTTACAATCACCTACACCGTAGGTTCTAAATCTGCAAGCGGTGTCGTTGTTGTTATGGCAGAAACATATAACCCCAATAAAGAAGAATCCGGCTCCTCTACCGGCACAGGTACAGGTACCACCACTCCCGGTACAAATACCGGCGATTCCACCGGCACAGGTACCACCACTCCGGGCACCAATACAGGTGATTCCACCGGTACTGGTACAGGCACAGGTACAGGTACCACCAACCCCGGTACAAACAGTGACGGTACAAAGAAGATCACCGACCTCATCCTTGCAGAAGATAAGGTTGATATTCTTCTCAATCAGGTTTATGCTCTCGAATACGACGCATATCCCAAGGATGCTGTTGAATCCTATACATGGACATCCAGCGACGAATCCGTTGTTTCCGTAACCTCCTCCGGCGTTATTACCGGTAAAAAGATCGGTACCGCTAAGATCACCGTCACAGGTGTTAAATCCGGTATCAAATCCGAATGCGTTGTAACAGTTAAACATAAGACCGCTGAATCCGTTATGGTATCTCCCACAAATATTCAGCTCTCTCTCGGTCAGACCGCTAAGGTTACCGCAAACCTCACTCCCGGCGATGCTACAGATACAGTAACATGGTCTTCTCAGTATCCCTCTATCGTTTCTGTTGACTCGAACGGTAATATCACTGCTCTTCAGAGCGGTACCGTAAAGATCACCGCAACAACCTCTACCGGCAAGACCGCTGAATGTATCGTTATCTCCGGTATCACAGGTACAGACTCCGGCGGATCTCTCGGTGTTCCCACCAATAAGATCAAAGTAAGCGTTTATGTAGGTGCTTCCGGCGACCTCAAAGCAGGCAGTGCATACAGCGCATACCTCACCTTCTCTCCCTCTCTCTCCGCTGCTCAGCTTTCTACCCTTATGTATGCTATCAACTCCAGCGACTCTTCCGTTGCTTCTGTTGCAAGAGTTACTGAAACCGATTATACAAAGAACAGCTTTACAATTATTCCCGGCAGAGACGGCGCAGCAACCCTCACAGGTTTTGTTAACTCCTCCGACTCTTCTCTCGCCTTTGAATTTGAACCGAAAACTGTAGTTGTAAATTCTCCCGACTCCAGCATTTCTAACCCCATCACCTCAATCTCTATGACCCAGACAGCAAAGAGCTTGTTTGTAGGTGATTCCGCAACACTTGTTGCTTCCGCAACTTATCAGAACTCCGGTGCTTCCACCGATATTGTAACATGGAGCTCTTCCAACGAAAACGTTGTAAAAGTTACCCCCACAAATTCTCTTATTTGTTCCGTTCAGGCAGTTGGCGTAGGTACTGCAACCATTACATGTAAATCTAAGGGTAACCTTATTACAAATAACCGTACTGCTACTTGTACAATCACAGTAAGTTCCACTGGTTCTGTTGATACTTCCAGAGGTGTCATAGCAGTCTCTCAAGGTACAAATAATTATAATCCT
>CAJGDF010000023.1 GCA_904502105.1 uncultured Clostridia bacterium | reverse complement strand
TCGATAACCTTTTCTTCAGCAACTGCCGCAGGCTCGATTATCTCTTCAACCTGCTGTGCTATCTGTTCCGCTGTCGGCTTTTCTTCTTTATATACGGGCTGTGCGGTCTTCGGCGCCGCTTTCGAAATTATTTCGTCAAGATCCTTCTGTGTGAGCGCCGCGGTATTGTCGCTTTTTACGGAAACAGGCTTTCTGTTCTTCGCTGTTCTTGCGTTCTTTTCCTTGTAGCCTCTTGTTATTTCGTTGAGAATGCTGTCAACATCATCATCCTTGGGCTTTTCTTCTTTTTCAAGAACAAGCATCGGCTTCTTTCTTGTTTCTTTTTCGGAAAAGATCGTAGGATCTTTGGGAAGAGTCTTTTTGAGATCGTCGATATCCTTTCTCAGACCCTTTATATCTTTTGATATTGCTTTTTCGGATTTAACATTTTTCTTCTCTTCGGGGTACTCTCCGTGACCTTCAAAGAACATCATCGGATTGATTCCCGTTGCAAGCACGAGAAATACTGCCATTGCCGCAAAAATAATAATGCCTGCACCGAGCTTTGCGCAAAGAGCCTCTATCGGCAAAGATACCCATCCGCCTATAACACCGCCCGAAGCAAGGGTCGATCCTTTATCCCAGAGCTCAACCGTAAGCTCCGAAAAATATTCGGAGAATACTTTTTCACCAAGCTCGGGGGCTTTGTATGCGCAGATATTGTAAAACGATGAAAACATAACGATAAAGAGCGCCGAAAATACGGATTTAGAGACGACTTTATTGTTTTTCATAAACAGAAGCACTGCCGAATATATGAGCAGTACCGGAAAAAGTATAGAACCTGCACCGAAAAGACCCAATAACCCCGCCTGAATAACTTTGCCGAACGGTCCGATAAGATTTGAAACGAGGCTTATAGATATCAGCACCGCGGCGAGGATCAGTATGAGCCCCGTTACGGTATCGTGAACGTATGCGGTCTTTGCCGCTTTTTTTGTCATTGTCTTTTTGGCTGTCTTTTTTGTTGCTGCCAATGCCAAAACTCCCTTACTTTAAACGTTTTTTGTGTGTTGTGTTTTTATTTAACAATGCTTAAAACTATCGCAAAAATACCCATCAGAAGGCAATATACGGAAAAAATAACGAATTTCTTCGTTTTCAGAAGCATCTGCAGAAGCTTTATCGCAAAAAAACCCGAAACTGCGGATGTTACGACCCCCGCAATATATACCGGTATAAGCTCTGCACTGACGGAAACGCCGTCCACTATCATCTCAATAACCTGAAAAAGAAAAGATGCAAGTATCGTCGGTACCGACATTATAAACGAAAATTCCGCCGCAAAGTTTCTGTCAAGCCCGCATGCCAATCCCGCAGTTATCGTTGAACCCGAACGTGAAATGCCCGGAAGAACCGCAAAAAGCTGTGTGAAGCCGATAATGAGCGAATCCTTTACTGTCATCGTCTCCTCATTTTTCTTGCCGCACGCAAATCTGTCGCATAAAAACAGAAACAGCGATGTTACAAGAAGCGCGATCCCCACAAGCAGGGTAGAGGAGTAGATGTTTTCAACAAAATCCTTTATCGGAAGTATCAGAAACATCGGAAGAAGGGCATAAATTATCAGTATGCCTTTTCTTCTTGCCGTATTTTCCGTCGGCAGACCCTTTTTCCATTTTATTTCACCCTTGAAAAGCGGTCCGATCGAGGAAAAAAGAGTTTTCAGCAGATCTCCGAGTGTTTTTCTGTAAACGAAGCATACCGCCAGAAGTGTTCCCAGATGAAGAAGAGACGTGAAAAAGATATCAGACACTTCTTCTTCCGTCCCCAACAGTTCTTGAAAAATTGCAAGATGCCCCGAGCTTGACACGGGCAGAAATTCTGTCAGCCCCTGAACAAGACCGAGGATGATCGATTTGATAAAAGACATCAATGCCTCCGTTTTTTTTGTAAATGTTGGTCGTGTGTGGTGTTTGTTTCTTTATTATACCATAGAAAAAAGAAAAAGTAAATAATTTTACGCGATTTTCAGTAAAAAAATATTGCTTTTTTTTTCTTTTTATGTTATTATATAGAAAAACAAGACAACAAAGGAGTAAATACTTTCCATGGAAAACGTTTATACAGTTAAAATAGCAGGCTTTGAACTCTCTCTCTACTCAACCGAAAGCGAAGAATACACTCAGAAGATCGCTCAGGCTGTTGAAGAAAAGATCAAGGAACAGACTGCTGCCAACCCCAGCGCTTCTCTCGCAAAAGCAAGCATCCTCGCTCTTATGGAGCTTTACGATCAGCTTATCAAGCTTCAGGTAGGCGCAGACAATATGCGTCTTCAGCTCAAGGATTACCTCGATGACACCACCAAGGCTATCGCTGAACGTGACGAGGCTCGCAGAACCGCAGAAAAGCTCAGAGACGAACTTCTTGCCCTCAAGATCGACCTCTCCAACAAATAAGCAAATATGGAAATACTTTCTCCGGCAGGCTCACGTGAGGCTCTCCGCGCAGCCGTTTTTTCGGGTGCTGATGCAGTTTACCTGGGCGCTTCCGGCTTTAACGCAAGAATAAATGCCAAAAATTTTACCGATGACGAGCTTCGGGAGTCTATAGCTTTTTGTCACGAACGCGGTGTCAGTGTTTATGTAACAATGAATACCCTTGTTTACGACAGAGAGATTTCCGAGGCTTTGACTCTTGCCGAATTCCTTACTGATGCCGGCATTGACGCTTTTATCGTTCAGGACCTCGGTCTTGCGAGCCTTCTGAAAAAATGCACCCCGTCCGTGCCTCTTCATGCAAGCACTCAGATGTCCGTCTGCTCTCTTGACGGCGTTGAAGCCCTTGCGGATCTCGGATTTTCAAGAGTCGTCCTTTCACGCGAGCTTTCGTTTGAAGATATAAGCTATGTCGCTTCCCATTCTCCCGTTGAAACCGAATTCTTCGTTCACGGCGCTTTCTGTATGTCCTACAGCGGTCAGTGCTATATGAGCTCAATTATCGGCGGACGAAGCGGCAACAGAGGTCTTTGCGCTCAGCCCTGCAGATTGCCCTACAGAAACGGCTACACGCTCAGCCTTAAAGATAACTGTCTTCTCGAATACGTTCCGAAGCTTCTCGATGCAGGTGTCACCTCCTTAAAGATCGAGGGCAGAATGAAAGGTCCCGAATACGTTGCCGCAGTAACGGATGCTTACGTCCGTGCAAAAAACGGCGAACCGTATTCAAACGAAAAAAAGGATTATCTTGCACAGATATTCAGCCGTCAGGGCTTTACCGACGGTTATTTTACATCCAGACAGGGCAAGGATATGTTCGGTGTCCGCAAGGAAAACGAACAGCCCTTGAAAATTTCTCTTCCCAACGAGGAATATAAACGCTTCCCTCTCGATATTTCCGTAAAAAGCGACGGACAGACCGCAGTTGTGTCTGCTTCCTGCAATGACGGATTCAGCGCGGAATCGTCCGTTCCCGTTCAGAAGGCGGAAAAACGTCCTACCTCTGACGAAGAGATCATGACCGCCCTTTCAAAGCTCGGCGGTACACCGTATTATATAAATACGTTCTCCTGTCAAAAAAATGACGACGATTTTATACCCGTTTCCGTTCTTAACTCCGCGCGCCGCGATATCATCAAAAATCTTACCGATATGCGCCTTACAAAAAATCAGGCGTTCTCGTTAAGAAAAGATCCTCCCTTTGTTTTTACACCCGCGGAGAAAACAGAGCTCGAAGCTTTGTTTTTACATCATTCGGCTATTCCCGAAAATGCGGATAAGCTTTCGAGGATCTGGCTCCCGTCCGAATTCTTTTTACGTAAAAGCGCCGAAAAAACGGTTGCCGCTTACGGTGAAAAGATCGGCGTTGCTCTTCCCTCTGTTTTTCACGACAGCGAAAAAAGACAGGTCGAAAAGCAGCTTGCCGCCGCGGCTGAACTCGGTGTTAAACACGCTCTTTGCGGAAACATCGGTCATATACGCTTCGCTTCCGATCTCGGATTTACCGTTCACGGCGATTACGGTCTCAATATCGTAAACGCGGAATCCGTCCGTGAATATTCAGCCCTCGGCCTTAACAGCTTAACTCTTTCGTTTGAGCTTACAATGCGTCAGGCAGAAGACCTTTGCGGTAAAAATACCGGTATCATTGCATACGGCAGACTTCCTTTTATGATAATGAAAAACTGCGTAAAAGGCGGTAACGGTAAGGGCTGCGACCGAAAGGGCAAATCAGCGTTCCTTACTGACAGAATGAAAAAGGATTTTCTTCTCACCTGCGATTTCGGCTGCCGAAACAGACTCTGGAACGCCGATAAGCTCTGGCTTGCAGATAAAAAGCTTCCCCGATTCGGCTTCATCAGATTTTTGTTTACCGATGAGACCGCTTCCGAAGCGGAAAATATAATTGATTCTTATATTGAACAAAATTCAGATCTTCCTCTTAATATAACAAGAGGCAGATACTATTCTTAATATAAAACTTTCTTGGAGGAACAAACCATGAAAATCGGAATTATTGCAGATATCCATCTGCCTAAAAAAGAACGTCCGCCCCGTCCCGAACCCGGCAAAAAGCCCGAACCTGTTCCGGAGGATCCCACAACTGTTAAAGTAAAAGCCTTTTACGAAAAGGCAAAGGCGGAAAAGTACGACTTTGTTTTTAATCTCGGCGATCTTATCAGCGACAGCGGAGACGAAAATGCAAATTATATGACTGCTTCCATGTTCTCCCGTTCCATGATCAGTTCCACCGTCAACACATATTACGTTCTCGGTAACCGCGACAGCATGTGTCTGCCCAAGGATCTCCTTCTTCATTGCTCGGAGACTCTCGGCGGCGCTTATCAGTTCAAAAAAGATGACACTCTCTTCGTTGCTCTCGATGCAAACTACTCCTGCGACGGCAAAGCATATGCTCCCGGTTTTTCCGACTGGACAGATTCTTACATCCCCGAGGCTCAGCTCGATTTCCTTAAAAAACAGCTCTCCCGCGATGATTTCAAGCAGGCTGTAGTTGTTTGCCATCAGCGTCTCGATTTCTTTATGGACGGCCTTGAACACGTTAATCCCCACGTCGTTTCCAATGCGGAAGCAGTTCGCGATATCATCAACGCTTCCGGTAAGGTTGCCCTCGTTCTTCAGGCTCATTACCACAGCGGCGACGATGTTGAACAGAACGGTATCCGTTATTACACCCAGCCCGCTTTCTTTAAAAACGGTGTTTATTCCGTTCTCACTATTGACGAAAACGGCATCTCCATCGAAAAAGAAACAATATGACGTTAAAATACTCAAGAATTGAGCGAAACGGCAAAAAGCCGCCTGTCCCTTTTTATGCAACGGACGGCGCCGCAGGCCTCGATCTTACAGTCTTCGGTGAAGATGTTTCGATCTCGCCAAACGGCCACGCAGTTGTTAAAACAGGTATCTGCGTTGCGATTCCCGATGGACATGTGGGCCTTATTTTCGTCCGCTCATCCCTCGGTGTAAAACGCGGCATCACGCTTTCAAACAGTGTCGGCGTTATCGACAGTGATTACAGAGGAGAACTTCTTGTTTCTCTTCATAACACTCTTTCCGAAACCGCAGTCCTTCACGAAGGCGAACGTGTCGCTCAGCTCGTTGTCGTTCCCTGCCCCCGCCATGAGCTTGTCGAATGCGATCAGCTCGATTCAACCGACCGCGGCGAAGGCAGATTCGGTTCAACAGGTAAATAAATATGAAAAGACCTATTTCCCGAGATATTCTCTGAAAATAGGTCTTATTTTTTATTCCGCCTGAACAGTTTCCTCTTTTTCTTCGGCTTTTTCTACCTCAATAATGAGAAATCTGCTTTTTGAGTTTACGTTTTCTTCTGTTTTAACAACGTATCCGTCAACGGTTTTGCCGTCTCTTACCGCTTTGAAAAAATTAACGTTTTCTTTTTCTTCGGTTCTTATATATTTATTGTTTGCAAAAACAAATTCGCCGTCTTCGTATATCGCGATGCCTTTTTTCGTAATACCGCAAAGTGCGGATTCTATCGATTTTCTCTTTGAATCTCTCGTTACAGCCGAAGCGTAAATGCCCACGATCAATGCCAGAAGCAGTATAACGCCCGAAAAAACAAGCTTTATCTTAAAATCGACCTCGGAAGCCATCACCACGGAATACGTTCCCGCAGCCGCAATGCATACCGCCGCAAGAAATATCAAACCAGTAATAATTTTTTTCATTTTAAATTACCGCTTTTATTCAAACATATCGATTCTTCTCTTGTGCTTGCCGCCTTCAAATTCGGTTGAGATGAAAGTGTCTGTGATCTCAATGGCAACACCCTCGCCGATAACGCGCGCACCCATGCAAAGAACGTTTGCATCGTTGTGAAGTCTTGTGTACTTCGCCGCAAATGTTTCTGTGCAAACAGCGGCTCTTATGCCTTTAACTTTATTCGCAGCCATGCTCATGCCTATACCTGTGCCGCAAACAAGGATCGCCTTGTCGCATTTGCCGGATGTTACAGCCTCACATGCCTTCTTTGCAAATACGGGATAGTCACAGCTTTCTTCGTTTTCTGTGCCGAAATCGCATACCTCTGCTTTTAATTCTTCAATAAGATGTTTCTTGATTTTTTCTTTGAGCGCAAAACCTGCGTGATCAGATGCTATAGCTATCATTTTTATATTACCCTTTTCCTTTAATTTTTATTTTGCTCTGCGGCAAGTCTTTCAAGTCTTTCTCTTTCAGCCTGCGGCGGTCTTAAATAAACAGCCGTAAGCTCTCCTGCCGTCTTTTCTTCGTAAAATCCTTCTTTTATCGCTTCGCAGATGCCTTCTGCATGTATAAAAGCAACGTTCTGAGCCGCTCTGTAAACGCATATGCCGGCTTCTTCGCATTTCTTTTCAAATATATCGGCTCCGTCGCCTAAAATAAGGATCTTTTCGCCGTTTTTAACATATTCCGAAAGCTCGCCCGCAAGCTCGCTTCCGTCGATCTGTCTGTCTTCGCAAAGTCTTGTAAATCCAGATCTTTCACAGCGGAACACAGCATTGTAAAGCATGCCTCTTCTTGCGTCCGAAACAGGGCAGATTATTCCGTCAAAGCCCTTTGCTCCGCACGCGAGTGCCGCCATCGTTGAAACCGCAATGCACGGGAGCTTTTTTGCAAAAGCGAGACCCTTTGCTGTTGAAACGCCTATCTTAACACCCGTAAAAGAACCGGGGCCAACTGTCAGAGCTATCTTGTTTATTTGTTTAACGTCTGTCAGAGACTCTTTTAATACGTTCTCGATCGACGGGAGAAGCGTTTTTGAGTGCGTAAGACCGCTGTTAGAAAACGCCGATGCGATGACTTTCCCGTCCGCTATCACCGCTGTTGCGCAAGTCTGCCCCGAAGTGTCGAAGGCAAGCATCATTTCATTTACCGTTTTTTCAGTCATCGAGCATTATCACTCTTTCATTTTCGTTTTCACCGTAGCAAAAACTTATTCTTACCGCATTGTCAAATCCGTCGCAGTTCGTTCCTGCCCATTCAACAAATATCAGATCCGCATCACTGTCGTAAAAACCCGTGGAATACAGATCGTCCTCATCTGTTATGCGGCAAAGATCGTAGTGCATTATTTTTTTGTCATCCGTTATATATTCGTTGCAGAGAGCGAAGGTTGGGCTTGTCACCCTTCCCGTATATCCCATTGCCTGCATACAGCCCTGGACAAATACGGTCTTCCCTGCGCCCATTTCTCCGTCAAGGCAGACAGTCGCACCCTGCGGAAATGTTTTTAACAGCTCTGCGGCAATCTTTCTTGTCTGCTCAGCAGATGTTGATATATATTTCATTATTACACAAGCTCCAATATTTTCATTACCGAGCTTACCACCCAGTACATTGCCGGTATCGTCAGAATGTTCAGCAATATGCAAACAAACGTTACCGCATTGCCGAATACGTAGTCAAGCCCGTATTCCTTGTAAAAAACAGTCATTGAGATCATCGGTGATGCCGCAAAAACTATCGTTATAACACCCACGGTCATCGGCGAAAACAGCCCTGTCAATGCAAGACCCACACCTAAAACAAATGGTATAACAAAACATTTGAGCGGAACGAAAAGATACGTCATTTTATCCTTGAAAATGTTCTTTATGTTAACACCCACAAGCATCATTCCGAGATATACCATCGCAAGATAAGACAGTGCCGAGCCGAATTTGTAGAGCGGCTCCTGAATAAACGACGGAAGGTTGAATCCGAGCATCTTGAGAATAAAGGATATTATAAAAACGACCGTTACGGGATTTATATGTATACCCTTCTTTTTCTTTTCGCCCGAAAGCCTTTCTCCGCCCGATGCAAGGAGAGATATCGTAAGCGTCCATGATATCATGTCCGAGCCAAGTGCGAATATCGTGCATGCCAACGATCCTTCGTCTCCGAATATGCCCTGGCAGATCGGCATCGCAAGAAAAATGGCATTCGGAGCCGAGCAAAGCGACAGTAAAACGTATTTTCTCGCCGCTTCGGCTTTCGTTATTTTTGCAAACAGAAAACCGAGCCCCAGAAGCGCGAGCGTTATTATTGCGCCTGCCGCAAACAGGGGAAGCTGGTCGATTATCTGCTGTTTTGTTATATTCTGTGAAAGCAGTTTTGATGCGAGCCATGCGGGAAACATCAGCCTTGTTACTATTTTTGACACCGCACCCGCCGCATCTTTGGATATGTATCCCGTTTTAACGGAAATAAAGCCTGCCGCCATGAACATACCCAGCACGGCAACACACTGTATGATAGTTAAAATTTCACTCATAATAAAATATTATATCACAGTTCTTTGCGAAAAACAAGTCCTGTTTTCGATTTTAACACAGAAAATCTATTGTTTTTTTCTGAAATATATGATATAATTATCAAAACCCTTTTATTTACTATTTTTTGAGGTACTTTATGCCCACAACAGACACAGCACGACGTAAAAGACTTGCGCGTAAACGCAGAAAAAGACTTATCAGAAAAATCACAACAGCCGTTTTTTCTCTCGCGGTTATTCTTGCCACTGTTTTTATAATCCTGGCTATCGTTAACCGTAACGGTGACGTTGAAAACGGTGAAAACGGCGGATATGTTTCCGATGAACACGGTATGTCGGACGATACTTCTGTTTTTAACCCCGACCCCGATACTGTGACCGACCCCGAGCAGGAGCAGACTCCCCCCATACAGGAAGAGGTCTCCGAGCCCGAACCTGAACCCGAAATAAAAATGATGACGGTCGAGCTTAAAAAAGAAGATATCAAAAAAGGTATTCTTATCCTTGTAAACCGTCAGTATCTTTACGAATTTCCCGAAAATGCAGGGCTTATCGATATGTACACCCATAAATCCTCCGCGTATAAGTTCCGCGATACGGGTATGATGATCGATCCCGTTGCCGGAGATCATCTCAATAAGCTTCTTGTTGATTTTTATAACAGAACATCCAACGGCGATGTCAACATTATCAGCACGTACCGAACTCTTGACGATCAGAAGCGTATCTACGCTTCAAAGCTCGATTATTACGGCGGCGATGTTGAAACGACCGAAAAATGGGTCGCAGTTCCCGGTGCAAGCGAGCATCATACGGGTCTTGCCGTTGACCTCGGTATTTATACGTCCGACGGCGAAAGCTTCGATTTCCGCGGTGAGGACGAATATGCATGGATCAACGAAAACTGCTATAAATACGGCTTTATCGTCCGTTACGATTCCGAAAAAACTGACATTACGGGCATCGCATACGAGCCCTGGCATTTCAGATATCTCGGCTTGCCTCATTCAGAGATCATTTCGGGAACGAGCCTTTGCTATGAAGAATATATGAGTTATCTCAAGGCGTATCCGTATGACGGCGACCATATGATGTTTACATCCGAAACGGGCGACAAATATGAGATTTTTTATATAAGATCGGCAGGGGAGACAACGTCATTTGAGCTTCCCGAGGGCACGGAATATTTTGTTTCGGGCAACAATATCGACGGTTATATCGTAACATTAAAGTTAGGAAAATAAAAAAATGAAAGTTCGTAATTCCACAGAAAAAGATATTTCATCCATGATGGAAATAATCAATGCTGCAAAAAAATTCTTTAAAGAAAACGGTATCGATCAATGGCAGAACGGAACCCCAAATGAGGAAATGCTGCTGAACGATATAAAAAACGGCGAAAGCTATGTCGTTGTTGACGAAAACGGAAATATCTGCGCAACCGCAATGATCTCAATGCGCGGAGAACCGACATATGCCGAAATATATAACGGAGAATGGCTCAATAACGGCAGCTACGGGGTCATCCACCGTGTTGCGGTAAGCCCGTCTGTCAAAAAGTCGGGGCTTGCTTCGATGCTCGTTTCTTTTGCCGAACAGCAGACCCGTGCCGCAGGCTTGCCGAGCCTCCGTGTTGATACCCACGACGATAATATCCCTATGCAGAAAATGATAGGTAAAAACGGCTTTACGTACTGCGGGAACATCATTCTTTCCGACGGTGCGCCCCGAAGAGCATATGAAAAAATGCTTTAATTAAAAATAAATTTGCCCTTTATGTCAAAAATGTGTTGACATGAGGGCATTTTTGGTTTATAATGTATATATATAATTTATTAAAATAAACAGGAGAAATGAACTATGTATAAATACCTTATCGGCACAAATGAACAGAATATCGAATTCAAGCCCAAGACATATGTTTGCAACCGCGCAGTCCTTCCCCCGCAGATCGACGGCCGTCTCGACAAGCCTTTCTGGGATGCTGCTGAGTGGAGTGACGAATTCGAAGATATCGAATGGAACTCCGTTCGCCCCGCTCCGTACCACAAAACTCAGATGAAGATGCTTTGGGACGATGAAGCTCTCTACATCGGCGCTTATCTTTGGGAAGATAAGATCTGGGGCACTCTTACCGAGCGTGACTGTGTTATCTTCAACGATAACGACTTTGAAGTTTTCATCGATCCCGATGGAGATACCCACAAATATTTCGAATTTGAAATGAACGCTCTCAACACCGTTTGGGACCTTCTTCTCGTTAAACCCTACAGAGATGAAAATATGACAGTATTCAACAGCCTTGATATTCAGGGCCTCGAAACTGCTGTTCATATCGACGGCGTTATCAACGATCCCTCCAGAATGTCCGAAAACAAAGGCTGGTCCGTTGAGATCAAAATGCCTTGGAAAACTCTTATCGAAGGTACCAGAGCAGGTATGCCCGTTCCCGGTGCATACTGGAGAATCGACTTCTCCCGTGTTGAATGGAGAACCGAAGTAAGAGACGGCAAATATGCAAAGGTCATCAACCCCGAAACAGGCGTACGTTATCCCGAAGATAACTGGATCTGGTCTCCTATCGGCCGCGTAGATATGCATATGCCCGAGCTCTGGGGCTTCCTCTACTTCCAGGACGAAGCAAAAACTCAGCCCGAATTCAAGATCCCCGAAAACGAATATCTTAAATGGGAACTCCGTAAACTCTACTATATGCAGAGAAATTACTTCAAACAGCACGGCTGCTTCTGCAATGATATGAAAGAACTTTGCGGCGACGAAGCTCCTGCTATCGATCCCGTTATCGAAACTACCTCCAACACCTACGAAGCTCACATCCCTGCTGTAGGCGGCGGAAACATCTATATCCGTCACGACGGTCTTGTTTATATCAAATAATTTAACTGAGACTATTATTGCAAAGATCAGGAGACAGATATATGTACAAATATCTTATCGGTCTTGAGGAACAGAATATTGAATTCAAGCCCAAGACATATGTTTGCAACCGTGCAGTTCTTCCCCCGCAGATCGACGGCCGTCTCGACAAGCCCTTCTGGGACGCCGCTGAATGGAGCGAAGACTTTGAAGATATAGAATGGAACACCGTTCGCCCCGCACCGTATCTCAAAACACAGATGAAGATGCTTTGGGACGATGAAGCCCTCTATATCGGCGCTTACCTTTGGGAAGATAAGATCTGGGGTACTTTTACAGAACACGATTCCGTTATCTGTTATGAAAACGACTTTGAGGTGTTCATTGATCCCGACGGGGATACTCATAATTACATCGAGTTTGAAATGAATGCTCTCAACACCACCTGGGATCTTCTTCTCGTTAAACCCTACAGAGATGAAAACAATACGGTCTTCAACAGTCTTGAAATTGCCGGAATGCAGACCGCTGTTCATATCGACGGCGTTATCAACGATCCCACAAAAATGTCCGGAAACAAAGGCTGGTCCGTTGAGATCAAAATGCCCTGGAAAACCCTTATCGAGGCTACAAAAGCAGGCATGCCCGTTCCCGGTTCATACTGGAGAATCGACTTTTCCCGTGTTGAATACCGAACAGAGGTAAGAGACGGCAAATATGCAAAGGTCATCAACCCCGAAACAGG
>CAJGDF010000022.1 GCA_904502105.1 uncultured Clostridia bacterium | reverse complement strand
CATTTTTATAAGAAACAGAAATCATTTCTTTAAATTCAGCACTTGTAAGTTCGAGAGTTTTGCAGATCTCTGTGAATTTTTCAATACCGTTGGAGTCGATCCAGGATTTCTGGAAAGTTTCATCAAGAGCAGCTTTCTGATCATCCGTTAAAGAGAGACCGTATTCTTCGAATTTACGTTCTGTTATGAGGTGCTGAATATAGCTTGATTTTGTTTCTTTCATTATATAATCGTACAGTTTAACACCGCTGGAGTCAGCCTGTTCTGTAAGAGCGGAAGTAAAATCTGTAACACCGTAATAAGAAAGATTAGACTGATAATTGTCTCTTGTGTAGTATGCATAGAATGCATATGGACCTACCGGTAATTTTTCATTGTCTATTGTGGCAATATATGATACATTGCTGCATGAGGTAAGCAAAGCAAATATCATGGACAATACCACAATAAAAGATACTGTTTTAATTCTTTTCATTTGTTCCTCCGAGTTTATCTATATATATTTTGTTAATTATATCATAAAAAATCAATTTAGTCTATAGAAAAATATAAAAAATTAAAATAAATTTTCAACTCTGCCGCAATCAAAGATTATCTATAAATATTTCTATATCTTTCATGTAGTCTGATGATTTTAATGTGAAGTAAGGCTTGGTACCTGCACTGAATAAAAGTTTGCCTTTGAATTTTGCAGTCATATCCGGTATTTTTTCAAGCGGAAGCTGTTCTGCAAAAAAGAAAAGTAAACGTCCGTCAGCTTCTTTAATTTCTGAAACACCTTTTTCAGCAGCTTTTGCTCTCAACTTAGCAACATCAAGAAGTTGGATTACCTGTTTAGGCGGATCACCGAATCTGTCGATCAGTTCGTCGAGAACGTCAGAATAATCTTCATCGTTCAAAACACAGGAAATCATTTTGTATACTTCAATTCTCGATTCGCCATTTGCTATATATGAATCAGGAATGTATGCATCTATTTTCACATCGATCGAACATTCTCTGCTGACAGGCTTTTCACCTTTCTCCTCGGCAACAGCGTCTTCAAGAAGTTTCATATACATATCAAAACCAACTGTTACAAGATGACCGGACTGCTCCGCACCGAGAATATCACCTGCACCTCTTATTTCAAGATCTCGCATTGCAATTTTCAGACCTGAACCGAATTCGGTAAATTCACGGATAGTCATAAGGCGTTTGTATGCATCCGAAGAAAGGGTTTTTCCTTTTCTGAACATAAAATATGCATACGCTCTTCTGTCTGTACGCCCTACCCTTCCTCGTATCTGATGAAGTTGAGCAAGCCCCATTTTATCTGCATCTTCAATAATAAGAGTATTGCAGTTTGGAACATCCACACCGGTCTCTATTATTGTTGTACAAACAAGAACATCGATTTCTTTATTGGTGAGATCTTCCCAGATACGCGCAAGCTCTTCTTTTGACATTTTACCGTGTGCTACACGTATTCTTGCACCTGTTTTTTCTTCAAGCAAAGATGCGGTTTTGTAGATAGATTCAATTCTGTTGTGAAGATAAAAACATTGACCGCCTCTTGAAAGTTCACGCTTGATCGCATCTGAAATGATACCTAAATCATATTCCGATACATATGTCGTTACAGGAAAACGGTTATGCGGTGCTTCATTAAGCATTGAAATATCACGTATACCCGAAAGCGACATATTAAGAGTCCTGGGAATGGGTGTTGCAGATAAGGACAGAAAATCCGCATTTGGAGAAAGTTCTTTTAGATATTCTTTGTGTGCAACACCAAAACGCTGTTCTTCATCTATAACAACAAGACCGAGATCTTTAAACGATATATCCTTCTGTACAAGTCTGTGGGTTCCGATTATAACGTCTATCTGACCTTTTTTGAGTTTTGATATTATAGCATCCTGCTGTTTAGGGGTGCGGAAGCGTGAAAGTAACTCTATGTTGATCGGATAACCGTAAAAACGGCGTAAAATTGTGTTATAATGCTGAAGAGCAAGAATTGTAGTGGGTGCAAGGATAACTGCTTGTTTCGCATCCATTACACACTTAAAAACAGCCCTCATTGCAACTTCTGTTTTACCAAACCCTACATCGCCGCAAAGAAGTCGATCCATTGGATGATCTGACTCCATATCCTGTTTTATTTCGTTGATGCATCGCAGTTGATCTTCTGTTTCTTCAAATTCGAAGCATGCCTCAAAATCACGCTGCCATTCATTGTCCGGAGAGAATTGATATCCTTTGAGTTTAACTCTTTGTCCGTAAAGATCTATAAGTTTTTTTGCTAGATCCTGAACAGCTTTTTTAACTCTTTGCTTGGTTTTTTGCCAATCTGTTCCACCCAATCTGTTGAGTTTGACTTTGACTTCAGTTTCAGCACCAATATATTTTGATATTTGATCGAGACGGTCGCAAGGTATATACAGAACATCTGTTCCTGCATATTTAATTTTAATAAAATCCTTTACTGCACCCTGAGAGTCAACTTTATGAATTCCTTCATAAATACCGATGCCGTAATTTGAATGAACGACATAATCACCCGGATGTATGTCGGAGAAACTCTTGATTTTTTCTCCACGTTCATATCTTGCCTTCTGTTTTTTTGAAGTATCCGGCCTACGTACATTTTTATAAGAGTAAACAACCGTTTTTATATCCGGGGCATGATATCCGAATGATATTACACCGGGCATAACAATAAGATCTTTTTTTATACCAAATTCCTTCTTGATCTCATCTGCATGCCTGAAGTCGTTTGCTAAAATATAAACGCTGTTCCCTGAATTTAAATGATCCTCCACCTCGCCGCGTAAAGTGATCATAGATGAAACCGAGGTTGGATATAAACGAATATTGATTAATTTATCGATGGGAATATTCTGAACAGAGCAAGGCAGTGTTTCAAAAACAATGGGAGATGGTAGCGTTTGCTCGATTTCATCAAGTCCGATATAGTAATCCGATTTAAGAAATGCATAGCCTTCTTCGATTAGAGTTTTTATATCCTCACTTATTCTAAAACTAAATCCTTGAATTCTTTCTCTTACAGCTTGCCAATCAAAAATAAAAATCAGATCTTCGGAGGAAGCATAATTTAAAATATTTGCTTTCCTTCCGAATTTTGCAGGAAAATATCTGTCATGTGCAGGAATAATGCCTTGATTGAGCAAATCATAGTCTTTTTGCGTAAAACTATTATTTTTTATCGGTTCAAGTTCATGCTTTAAGCGTTCAACAAGAGAATCGGAACATTCCTGCGCAGGCGTAATGCGAACAGAATCCTTCATTTCTGTTCGTCTTTGAGTATTTATATCAAAGAGAGAAACACTGTCAACATCATCACCGAAAAACTCAAGTCTGTACGGAGTTTCCTCACTTGGAGGAAAAATGTCAACAATACCGCCTCTTACAGAGAACTGGCCCGGACCTTCTACCGTTGAAAAGAATTCATACCCCATTTTTATAAGTCTTTGAGGCAAATCGTCGAAATCAACAGTGTCTCCGCAAGTGAGCTCAAACTCCGTAAAATCATCGGGATGTATAACAAGAGAACACAGCGCATCCGCAGGAATAATAACAGAGGAAAAATCCTTTTTACGTATAGACGAAAGAGTTTCCAATCTTTTGTTTTCGTCAAAACGGGAAACACTATCGACATTTCGGAAATTATAGTCTTTTGCAGGAAAAAGCAGTGATTTTCCTGTTTCAGATTCCATTATCTCACGAACAATTC
Source organism: uncultured Clostridia bacterium (assembly GCA_904502105.1). Lineage (GTDB taxonomy): Bacteria > Bacillota > Clostridia > Oscillospirales > UBA644 > HGM12619. The sequence continues at coordinate 8,876 of CAJGDF010000022.1, read as the reverse complement.
TCGCTGTTGCCTCATCAGGAACAATGATGAAAGCTTTTTTGTTAAGCTCTTCACACAGTAATGCGGAAAAATACGCTTTATGTGTATCAACACCAAATACCGCGACAGATTTTTTACCTGCCGCGGCATCATAAAGTTCGTGATAACCTTCAAGTTTTTTCAAAAAAGATATTGTACTGTTCAAGATTTCACCTTAATTGTATTTGGCCATTGCTTTATCTAAATTGTCAGAAACAAATAATTCAGCTATATCGTATATATCAGGGAATATTTTATCCAGTTCATCAAGTTCTTTATCGGAAAAATCACCAACGACCCAATCCTTAAGGTCCATCTTCGGATTTTCTCTATCAGAAACACCGATCTTAAGACGGGGAAAACGATCTGAACCAAATAATGTAATAATACTTCTCAACCCCCTGTGACCGCCGTCGCTGCCCTGGCGTCTTATTCTCAGTTTGTTTGACGGTAATGCAATATCGTCACATAAAACGAGAATATTTTCGGTAGGAACTTTATAAAATCCAGCCGCTGCCACAACAGCCTCTCCGGAAAGGTTCATATATGTCTGAGGTTTGAGAAATAAAACCTTTTTTCCGTTTATATTCGCCTCTCCGCAGAGTGATTTGAATTTCAATTTATTAATTTTTATGCCAAGTTTTTTCGTTATATAGTCTACGGCAAGCCAACCAACATTATGTCTTGTAAACTCATACTGTTTACCCGGATTGCCAAGACCTACGATTATATAGTCCATAAACAATTAGTCAAAGTATACGGTTTTACCGGTCTTATGAGAAGTGTAAATAGCTTCAAGAATTTCACTTACAACAAGAGCCTGTTCGGGAAGAACTGTAGGATCTTTATCGTTAACAACAGCATCGATCCACTGAGCCATGTCGAGGAGAGAAGGATCATCTCCGCTTACGCCTTCATAGAAGTCTACACCAGCGGTGTTCATATCGATCTTCTTAATATAAAGTTTAGAATATTCTTCGCCGTTTAAACGCATACCGTCAAAGAAGTCTGCACCTGCTTCTGTACCTGCGAGTGTGCAAGTAGCTTCTCTTGAATCAACAAGGTTGATTGCCCAGCTGGATTCGAGAATAATGGTAGCACCGTTTTTCATTTTAATAAAACCGAAAGCAGAGTCTTCAACTGTGTATTCTTCAGGATTCCAAGGACCCCATGCATTTGCACAGTTAGGACGTTTGCCGAGCTCGTAATGACAGTTACCGGTTACAGATTCAACTTCGTAGTTGTTCATCATCCAGAGAGTAAGGTCAAGAGCATGTGTACCGATATCGATAAGCGGACCGCCGCCCTGTTCTTCTTCATTCATAAATACGCCCCAGGTAGGAACTGCACGTCTTCTGATAGCATGTGCTTTACCGAAATAGATCTTACCGAGAACACCGTCATCGCAAAGTGTTTTAAGATGACGAATTTCTTTTCTCTGTCTGTTCTGATAACCGATAGTAAGTTTTTTACCTGTACGTTTTGCTGCTTCGAGCATTGCTCTTGCGTCTGCGGCAGTTTTAGCCATGGGTTTTTCACACATTACGTGTTTACCTGACTCGAGAGCCGCAATAGAAATAGGAGCATGGGATTTATTGGGGGTACAAACATGAACAACGTCGATGGTTTTATCTTCGAGAAGTTCATTGTAATCGACATAAACCTTCGCATCTTCTGTACCGTATTTTTTAGCAGCTTCTTCAGCTCTTTCAAGAACAATATCACAGAATGCTACCATTTCAACGTTTTTAAGTTTTGCGAGAGAAGGCATGTGTTTACCGTTTGCAATACCGCCGCAACCGATTATACCGATTCTGACTTTCTTATCCATAATTTTATCTCCTTAAGCAAATTATTTGCTGTTTTTTGCATTATATCAAATTTTTTAATGTTTGTCAATATTTAATAACAGTATTTTCTTATAAATATTAATGCTTGACATTAAATGCGAAATATGGTAAAATTAAAGAAAGCAGAATTTGATCAGTTCAAAGAGGTGTTAAGATTGAAAGTTCTGTTATACTTTGAAGGTATGGATAAAATATCAAGGTCAGGTATAAGCAAAGTTCTAAAATACCAACAGATGGCACTTGATGCCGTTGGTGTAGACTACACTCTTGACCCGGACGACGATTTTGATATACTCCATATAAATACTGTTTTTTTTAACAGTGAACCTATAATCTCAAAGGCAAGAAAAAACGGTGCTGCGATCGTTTATAATGCGCATTCTATAGAAGAGGATTTCAATAATCCGTCTTTTATTACAAATATGGTATCAAAAGTCTTCCAGGAAAGATTGAAGGGTTTATATCTAAAGGGTGACTGCATAATTGCTCCAACAATGTATTCACGAAATATTCTTCAAAATTACGGAATGCAGACACCTGTTGAAATCATACCTAATGCAGTCGATACAGATACTTTTGTTAATAATAATCAAAAAGCAGATAAGTTTAGAGCACTGTTAGGTCTAAATGAAAAAGATAAAATAGTTGTTTCAATCGGTCAAACAGTAAAAAAGAAAGGATTTCACGATTTTCTTGCGATAGCGAAGGCATTGCCTGAGTATAAATTTGTTTGGATACCCTCCGCGAAATCTTCTCTTTTCAGTCTTGAACTTCGAAATCTGACACTGCATGACTATCCTCCGAATGTTATACTGTCGGACTATGTTTCCGAGGATGAATACATCGGAGCCTTGTCTGCCGCAGATGTTATATTGTATCCGACATACGAAGAAAGTGAAGGGATCAATCTTCTTGAATGTATGTCGTGTACTAATAATATAGTTGTCAGAGATCTGCCTGTTTACAGTGATTGGCTTCAGGACGGTATTAACTGTTATAAATGTAAAGAAAACGATGAATTTGTTATTGTAATAAAAAAACTGCTTGAAGGAACTCTTGATGATCTATCGAGTCCTGCAAGAAAAACAGCAGAAGACAGATGCTTAAAGAATATTGGTGTCAAACTTAAACGAATCTATGAAGCGACACAAGAAGATGTCATCACAACTGCCATACGTAAATTTGCAAAAGATAATAACAAGAATCAAAAGCTTCATATAGGACTTTTTTCGGATACATATTATCCTGATGTCAACGGTGTTTCCGTTTCTATTGAAACATTGAGAAAACAACTTCAGAAGATGGGACATACCGTTTATGTTATAACAGCAAGTCTTGATACAAAGCTTGTCGGGGGCGTTGAATTCGAAAACGGTGTTTTGCGAATTCCCGCAGTAAAATTAAAACAGCTTTACGGCTACAGGATCTCAAGACCTATAAGCATTCAAGCTTTGGAATATATTAAAAATATGGATCTGGATATTATCCACATTCATACAGAGTTTACAATAAGAATGGTGGCACTTGCCGCGGCTAGATTATATAAAATCCCCTATTGCTACACAAGTCATACAATGTGGGAAGATTATACTCATTATATCACCAAAGGACATTTCGACAAAACATCAAGAAAATTGGTCGGAATGTACTCGAAATTTGTGTATGACAGAGACTGTGAGGTTATTGTTCCGTCAAAGAAAACCTTCGAGGTTTTAAAAACATACGGAATAAAAAAACAGATGCATATCGTTCCGACCGGAATAGATACCGCACGGTTGAATCCACAAAATACAGACAGGCAAAAAGTTGACAGTATTCTTGACTCTGTTAATGCAAAAGACAAATTCAGAATAGTGTATGTCGGAAGATTGGCTCAGGAGAAAAGCCTTGATCTCATTATAAACAACATACATACTGTTTTTGAAAATTATCCGGACAGCGTTATGATAATAACAGGTTACGGTCCCGCTGAAGAGGAACTCAAAGAACTTGTCAAACAACAAAATCTGAGCGACAGAATCTTCTTTATGGGAAAACAACCTCCTGATCAGATACAGAATTACTATGCGCTCGGTGATGTGTTTGTTACAGCTTCAACAACAGAGACTCAAGGACTTACATATATCGAAGCAATGGCAGCAGGATTACCCGTAATTGCAAGATATGATGAGGTTCTTACAGATGTATTGGTGGATAATGTCACAGGGCTATTCTTCAGATCAGGCGACGAGTTTGTTTCTAAGATCAGCAAATACAGAAACATGTCTGAATCAGAACGTAACGAAATGAAAAACAATGCTTTGAAAAAAGCAGAAGAATATTCACTTGAGACATTTGGCAACAAGATTCTAAAAGCATATTACAGAGCCATTAGAAAAAACACAGTAAAAATGGCAAATAAAAACGATTAATATTTTTTCATATATTGAAAGGAAGACATTTATTATGGCAAATTATAAAATTGGTATTGACCTCGGCGGTACAAATATCGCTGTTGGTATCGTTACAGAGGACGGTGCAATTCTCGCAAAAAAATCCGTAAAAACAGGTTCACAGCGTCCGTTTGATGAAATTGTTAAGGATATGGCAGATTGCACAACATCTCTTCTTGAAGAAAATAATATATCTCTTGACAATGTTCTCCATATCGGTATCGGTGCTCCCGGCAGTATCGACACAGCTAACGGTGTTGTTGTATATGCAAACAACTTCAAATACGGTGAAAACATTCCCATGGCAGAGCTTCTCAGAAAGCACATTGATAAGCCCGTTTATATTGGCAACGATGCAAACGTAGCAGCTCTTGGTGAAGTTATCTCCGGTGCAGCTAAAGGCCTCAAAAACGCTATTATGATCACTCTCGGCACAGGTGTCGGTGGCGGTATCGTTATCAACGGACAGATCTATGAAGGTCAGCATTCTGCAGGTGCAGAACTCGGTCATATTATGATAGTTCAGAACGGTGAGCCCTGTTCTTGCGGCAGAAATGGTTGTTGGGAAGCTTATGCATCTGCAACCGCTCTTATCCGTCAGACAGCTGCTGCTATGAAAGAACATCCCGAATCTATCATGAACAAAGATTACACTCTTGAAAACGTAAGCGGCAGAACAGCTTTCGAAGCAGCTAAAAAAGGCGATGCAGCAGGTCAGGAAGTTGTTGACAAATACATCAAATATATTGCTGAAGGTCTCATCGATATGATCAATATCTTCAGACCCGAAATCCTTATTATCGGTGGCGGAATCTGTAACGAAGGTGACTACCTCCTCAAGCCCATGCGTGAATACATCAACAAATACGTTTACGCAGGCAGCCGTCTCCCCGAACAGAAGATCGCGGTTGCAACTCTTGGTAATGACGCAGGCATTATCGGTGCTGCATTCCTCAGATAAGATAAATATTTTATAACAATAAATGGAGTGTATTTAAAAGATACACTCCATTTTACATATTTAGTTATCCATAACATCCCAGGGAGTTAAAATACCAAGTAAAGATTCTGTGGGTTTACCTGTTTGTGTAACAAATAAAAGATTGATTCTTTCTTTTTTCTTAAAAGCGTTGACGACAAGCTCTTCTGCCTCAAAAAGATACATATCTCTCGGAATAAATCTGAAAGAGTTTTTATCTGTTTTAGACAGAGAGGTATACTGCGAAATGTCCGTAAAACGTGTATTATCAAATAAAATATTATCTAATCCGTCAAGAACAAGAGAGAATACTGTATGTTTACCGAAAACGCCCACTACCCTGCCTGATTTCATAATTGGGACATAAGAATAACCGAACGATTTCATTATTTTCATTTTGTCGAAAACAATATCCTCGGGCCTCGCAGATAAGATGTTAGCGCCTTTCACAGAGCGTTCATAGCAAGTAGGCGGTTCTTTTATTTTAGATATAACTTTTTTAAGTGTTTCTATCATTGAATCACTCGGATAAACCGCAAATTCCCCGTCAACTTTGGGATTATGACTCAACAAGGCCCTTACTTCTCTGCAATATTTAAGCTCTGATCTGATTGATTTGTATTCGTTAAAGCGCTCTAATTTTGAAACAGCTGTGCCGTCCGCAGGCAGACCGTATACTGCTATTGCGGTTTGTTCGAGTTGTTTATAAAGGTCAAGAAAAAGGTCTGTATTGTTCATATTCAAAACTCCTTTTCTGATTTTTCAAACATCCATTTATCGTTTTTACTTTCAATGGTTATCTTTTCTTTTGTTGCAGGATGTTGAAATGATATTTGATATGCATGAAGCATTTGTCTCGGATACCCGTCGTTTTCATCTCCATAAAGGAAATCTCCGCAAAGCGGATGTCCGATATAAGACATATGAACTCTGATCTGATGAGTTCGCCCTGTTTCAGGAGTAAGTTCAATAAAAGAAATATTATTTACTGTTTTTATTGTTTTATAGTGAGTTATTGCAGGTGCGCCCTCGGAAGAAACTTCCCGTTTAATAGTTGCTTCATCCGGTCTGTGGATCGGAGCATCTACAGTACCGTAATCATTTGTTGTTCCGTGAACAAGAGCACGATATTTCTTTTCAACACTACAAGCAATTAGTTGTTTTCTCAAATTATCATGCGCAAATGAATTCTTGGCAATAACAACAACACCTGAGGTGTTTTTGTCGAGTCTTGTAACGCAACGAAAAGCAAATGTTTTGCCGTTTTGAGAGTAAAACGATGCAACAATGTTTGCAAGGCTGTCCTCTAGATGCCCTTTTGAAGGATGAACAGGCATATACGGAGGCTTGTCGACAATAAGAAGATCCTCATCTTCATACAGTATATCAAGTTTTCCTTTAACGGGAATAACAGAGCTTTCGTTGTCATCGGGAATATTGATCTGCAGCAGATCACCTGTTTTTAATTTTTCCGTAACGAAAACACGTTTACCGTTCAGTAAAATACCATCATCTGCAAATTTAATTTTCTTTAAACAAGTTAAAGATATACGTCCGCCACCGACAAGAAAGGATTTAACCGTTTTTTGTTCGTCGGACTGTTCAATAATAAATTCAAATCTACGTTTCATTGATATTATTTTAGCATATAAAACATATAATGTCAAGAAAAAGTTAACTCAAAGGGTTGACAAACAGTTAATATTTTGATAGAATATACATTATATTTTTTTAATATACATTTTTAAGAATGGAGGAAATTTGCATGAAAATATCATTTTCAACTCTTGCTTGTCCCGAGTACAGCTGGTCTGATATTTATTCAATGGCAAAAGATATCGGTTTTAACGGTATCGAAATAAGAGGACTCGGCAATGACATTTTTGCCGTTAACGCACAACCTTTTTCAGACAATAAAATTACGGAGACAATAAGAACTCTACAAAGATTGAATCTGGAGATTCCTTGCCTATCCTCCGGATGCGGACTTAAATATATAGAAAATACAGAAGCAAACCTCAACGAAATTGCTCAATATATAGAACTCGCTAAAAAATTAAACACTCCTTATATAAGAATTCTTGCAGACAGAGAACCTATGCCTATCGACGAAGTCGATGACGATGCTGTTTGCGAAGTTCTTAAAAAAGCTGCAGAATTAGCGGAAGGAACCGATGTTACACTCCTTGTTGAAACAAACGGTGTATATTCAGATACAAAGCGCCTCAGAAAGCTTATAGATAAAGTTAACAGTAAACATGTTGCTGTTCTTTGGGACGTTCATCATCCGTATCGCTATGCCAACGAAGCACCCGACGAACCTATAAAAAATCTTGGTTCACTTATTAAATATGTCCATGTTAAAGACTCCGTTATGATTGACGGAAAAGCGGCATACCGTCTTATGGGCGAAGGTGATCTTCCCATAGACGAAATGCTCAATGCACTTAGAAATTTCGGTTATGACGGATACATCTCACTTGAATGGGTAAAACGTTGGGCAAAACATCTCAGTGATGCAGGTATCGTATTCCCCCATTTTGCACATTATATGAAGAAGTATCTTACTAAAAAAGAAGATCTTCAGTTTAATATTGCACATACCGGTAATTTTATCTGGCCCAAAGAGCATCTTATAGATTACACCTTCCCGATGCTTCTCGATAAGATTTGCGAAAGCTTCCCGAACCAGTATGCTTTTAAATATACAGAACTTGATTACACAAGAACTTATACAGAATTTAGAGATGATGTTGATGAATTCGCACGCGCACTGATCTCAATGGGCGTAAGAAAAGGCGACCACGTTGCTATATGGGCAACAAATGTTCCTCAGTGGTATATAACTTTTTGGGCAACAACAAAAATCGGTGCCGTTCTTGTAACAGTAAACACAGCATATAAGATTCATGAAGCAGAATATTTACTCCGCCAGTCTGACACACATACGCTTGTTATGATAGACGGGTACAAAGACTCCAATTATGTTGAAATAATCAAAGAGCTTTGCCCCGAACTCGAAACATGCGAACCCGGTCATCTTATGAGTGACAGATTACCGATGCTTAAAAATGTTATAACAATTCAAAGCGAAAACAAAGGTTGTTATAACTGGGAACAGGCTGTTTCCCTTGCATCCAAAACACCTGTTTCAGCTGTATACAGAAGAGCTGCTGAAATTGACAAGCATGATGTTTGCAATATGCAGTATACATCAGGTACAACAGGTTTTCCGAAAGGCGTAATGCTTACCCATTACAATGTTATTAATAACGGTAAATCTATAGGTGACCGTATGGATCTTTCGACAGCAGATAAAATGATGATCCAGGTTCCTATGTTCCATTGCTTCGGTATGGTTCTTGCTATGACCGCATCTGTAACCCACGGTGTAACAATGTGTCCGATAACAGCATTCTCTCCGAGAAAAGGTCTTGCATGTATTAATAAAGAACAGATCACTGCATTCCACGGTGTTCCGACAATGTTTATTGCAATGCTCGGTCATGAAGATTTTGATAAAACCGACTTTTCTCATATGCGTACCGGTATTATGGCAGGAAGCCCCTGCCCTGTTAAGGTAATGCAGGAAGTTGT
>CAJGDF010000021.1 GCA_904502105.1 uncultured Clostridia bacterium | reverse complement strand
TACGGTATGGTGTCTATCGCATCCGAAAGCTCGTAAACGCTTTTTTCTGCTCCGAAAACAGTAACCTCGTCTTCGGTTTTAACATCAAGTCCCGTAACGTCAACCATGCACTGATCCATGCATATTCTGCCTATTATCGGTGCTTCTTTTCCGTTTATCAAAACCTTGAGGTTTTTTGAAAGCGCGCGGAATAGTCCGTCCGCATAACCGATCGGCAATGTTGCTATCTTCATGTCTTTTTCTGCAACGTATGTTCTGCCGTAGCTTACACTGTCGCCCTTTTTAAATTCGTGAACGAACGAAACAGTCGTTTTAAGCTCCATTACGGGCTTCAGCCCAACGGTATCGGGACGGTTCGTTGTTATTCCGTAAAGGATTAGCCCCGGACGTACCATATCAAGCTTCATTTCGGGGAAATTGAGCGTAGCGGCGCTGTTTGCGGCATGGCGGTACCTGAATTTGATACCGTCCTTTTCAAGGGTATCAACACAATCCGTAAATCTGCCGAACTGTGTTTTTGTAAACGGATCTTCGGGTTCGTCCGCAACTGCAAAATGAGTGAATATGCCTTCAAATTCAAGGAGTCGTTCTTTTGAAAGCTCTTTTATTTTAACGATCGATGCCTTTTTTTCTTCTTCGTTCTGAACGCTGAAGCCGAGTCTGTTCATGCCCGTATCGATCTTTATATGCACTTTTATCTTTTTGTTTAAACTCTCTGCCGCCTCCGCAAGCATCTTGCCGTATTCATAAGAAAATACGGTCTGTGTAACATCATGCTCTGCGATAAGATCCATCGATCGGGGAGGGGTGTATCCGAGAATAAGTATCGGTTTGTTTATGCCGCCGTTTCGTATCTGAATGGCTTCGTCGATGTTTGACACAGCAAAAAAGTCCGTGTTTTCATCGATCGCTTTCGATATCTCCACGGCTCCGTGACCGTACCCGTCCGCTTTGACGACCGACATTATCGCGCAGTCGCTTCCTACGATGTTACGTATTTTTTTTATGTTGTCCCTTGCGGCGGAAAGATCAACCGTCGCCCATGTTCTGCGTGTGTGATTCATCTGTTGTATCCTGAAAATCTGTAACCTCGACCGTGTATTGGTCTGTAAAAAATGCGGTCGGGTTATTTGTCTGTTTATCTATGTAAACGGTTATTTGTTGTCCGTTTATCGTTTTTTCTATCTCGTATCTGTCTTTTTTTTGAGTTATTTTGCCGATTTCACCATTACCGTTCAGTGCTTCTGCTATTATCTGCGAAAGTCTGAATAAAGAATCGTCTTTTGCTTTAACATCCACAGTTATCCCTTCGCATGATACCGTTCCGTTCTCAAAACGAACGGGGAACGTCAGATTGCCGCCCGTAAATTCCGCGTAGCTTTCCGTTATCGTTGCCCGGAATTCGCGTTCGCCCAAAACGGTTGCTTTTATCGTAAAATAACTGTATGTCGGTATCTCTGTGTCTGCGGCTCCGCATGAGCATGTAAAAACCGAAGAAAAAAGAATAAAAATCAGTAAATAAGCTGTATTTTTCATTTGTTCACCCCGATAATAAATATATTCGGGGGTTTTCGGTTTATTCAAACCGTTTGAGTATCTTTGCGGCTTGTAATGGGATCATCGAAGGCAAGATCCCGTGCATCGAAACTTCTTCTGCCAATTCGTCCGCCGCCTTACCGTGAAGCCAGACTGCAATCACTGCGGCGTTTTCGGGAGTGTACCCCTGCGCCAGAAATGCGCCTGTCATACCTGCCAGAACATCTCCGCTGCCGCCCTTTGCAAGACCGCTGTTACCTGTTGTGTTTATATAAACTTTCCCGTCAGGCGTTGCTATTACTGTCTCGTGGCCCTTCAAAACAACTGTTGCATCAAATTCTTTTGCCGCCTGAACTGCGCAAAGCTCCCTGTTCTGCGATATGAATGCAACATCCTTGCCCGTCAGTCTCGACATCTCCATCTCGTGCGGTGTTAAAATAACATCACATTTTTTCTTTAAGAGCTTCTTTTTATGCTTTGAAAGGTAATTTATAGCATCTGCATCAATAACTGTCGGCTTTGTTTGCTTCAGGAGCTTTTTTACTCGTCTTGCCTTTTTTGCCGAACCGCAGCCGACAACAAATGCCGTTGCTCTTTTTGATATTTTCATTTTACAGAAAACAGGCTCCGCAAGCCTTGCCTGTAAGATCTTGCGAAGAGATCTTTTTGCCGAAACGTAAACAAGCCCCACTCCGCAATGAAGCGCACCTGTTATTGCAAGAAAAGGCGCGCCTGTCATATGTTTTGAGCCGCAATAAAACTGAAGCGCTCCGAATGTCCCCTTGTGAGAGTTTTCGGGGCGCTTTTTTATAACGTTCCGTATTAAATTTTCGTCTGTTCTCAGTGCCATACAGATCTCTGGATATGTCTTTTCATATCTTCGAGTATTCTTTCTTCGGGTTCGAAGATAAGAAGGGTCTTCTTGTATTCTCTGTGATTGAAAACAGCATAGTAAAGCTTGTCTGTTTTGTTTGAACGGACATCTATGCGCTTGTTGACAGGCATACCGTCAACCTTTGCTTTGGTCGCTTCGTTGTATTCACCGAACTGTTCAAAATCAACAGCTTTTGCGGTAATAAGTCTGGATCTTTCGCTTCTGCATATGATCTTGTCAACGTCGATCTCACCGTTAAGGTATATGTATTCGTATTCAACATCAAGCTTCATGAAAAGCTTATAGCCGAAATATACAAGTATGCAGATGCAGAGAAATCCCATTATAAGGCCAAAGCCTTTTATGTTGGTTATACAGAATGTAAAGCTGATCATCGAAAGAACTATAGTCACAATAAAGATCAGCGCCTGAATACCGTATTCTCTTATCGTTTTTTTACGTGCATAAAGCTGCTCGTAAAAAGCATCGTTTATCTGAGGCATTTTACAAACCTTCTTTAATTATGAATTCAGATAATTTCTAACAAGAGCCGCAAGAAGCTCGTCTCTGTCAAGCTGTCTTACAAGATTTCTTGCATTGTTGTGCTTTGTGATGTACGTTGGATCCTCTGAAAGGATGTAGCCGACGATCTGATTTATCGGATTGTCGTATCCCTTTTCAACGAATGCATCGTAGATTGCGATGAGAGTCTTTTTCATCTCATCGTCTTTGTTCATTTTGAGAGAGAAAGTTATGGTGCTGTTGTTGTCCATAATTAGTGCTTCCTTTCTTTCTTTTTTTTGAATTATGCGCTCATCAAGAACAGGGAAATTCCCGTTCTTGATGAATGCGTTATCTGAAATTTATTTTCTGAGGGAGATACCGTCTTTTTCAAGACCTTCGATGATGTTGGTCATGATAGATTCAATATCTTTTTCGCTGAGTGTTCTGTCTTCTGCGCGGAGAGCAAGAGCGTATGCAATGCTCTTATAGCCTTCTGCAACCTGAGCGCCCTTGTAAACGTCGAAGATCTCGATCTTTTCGAGGCAGGGACCTGCAAGAGCTTTGATCTTCTTTTCGATCTCGCCGGAGCTTGTTTCGTCTTTACAGATAAGAGCAAGGTCTCTTGTTACTGCGGGGAACTTGGGAAGGGGCTTGAATGTCTTTTCGGGAGCAGTCATCTCGTAAAGAACATCAAACGGGATCTCTGCCGCGTAAACCTCGCCGCTGATCTCGTAGTTTTCTGCCGCAAGAGGATGTACCTGACCGAAGATACCGACTTTTTTGCCGTCAACAATGATCTCTGCGGTACGGCCGGGATGGTAGGACGGATTATCTGCACAGGGAACGATCTCGTATTCCTTGGTGTTCATCGCGCTGAGGATAGATTCAACGATGCCCTTGAGGGTGTAGAAATCGCCGTTGTCACCGTAGAAGCCGAAGCAGATGACTTTCTTTTCATCGGGAAGCTTGGTCTCATCGGGATTTTTGATATAAACGGTTGCGATCTCGTAAAGATATGCATAGGGGTTTCTGAAATTGTAGTTTCTGGAAAGAACCTCAAGCATGGAGGGGAGAGCTCTTGTTCTCATGATAGATGTGTCTTCACCGAGAGGATTCTTGATCTTCATTACGCTTCTTTCGGGAGCGTTTTCGGGGAGACGGATCTTGTCAAAGCATTTCGGGCTTACAAAGGAGTAAGTCATGATCTCGTCAAGACCTGCGCTTCTGAGAGCTTCACCGAGACGGATCTCGAATTTCTGTTCTTCCGTAAAGCCGCCGGATCTTACGTCAGCCTTGAAGAAGAGAGGCTCAATATTGTCGTAACCGTAGAATTTTGCGATCTCTTCTGCAAGATCGTATTTGTTTTCGATATCGGAACGGAAAGAGGGAACGGTAACGGTGTCGTTTTCAACCTTCATACCGAGTCTTTCAAGAATATCGGACATTTCTTCTTTGGTTATGTTGATGTTAAGATATGTGTTGATCCATTCGTAGCTGAGGGGTACTGTTTTAACCTCTGCTTTAACGTTGTTTATGTCGATAGTGCCGTCAACGATCTCGCCTGCACCGAGCATGCAGATAAGCTCGCAAGCTCTGTCGAGTGCTTCTTCGGTAAGGTTGGGGTCAAGGCCTTTTTCGAAACGTGCGGAAGATTCGGTACGCAGACCGAGCTTCTTTGAGGTCTTTCTGACAGACGGAGCAAGGAAGTTTGCGCTTTCAAAAACGATCATTGCAGTATCGTCTTTAATTTCGCTGTTTTCGCCGCCCATAACGCCTGCTGCAGCGATAGGCTTGCTGCTGTCTGCAATAACGAGCATCTCGGTGTCAAGAATTCTTTCCTGACCGTCGAGAGTGTTCATCTTTTCGCCTGCATTTGCTCTTCTTACAGTGATCTTGCCGCCTTCAACGCAGCTGTAGTCGAATGCATGCATCGGCTGACCGTATTCGAGCATTACGTAGTTTGTTATGTCAACGATATTGTTGATCGCACGAACACCGCAGTCACGGAGCTTTTCGATAAGCCAGAGGGGGGAGGGCTCGATCTTGATGTTTTTAACAACTCTTGCCATATATCTGGAGCAAAGCTCTGTATCTTCAACAGATACGGAAAGATGTTCGTTTATGTTGCCGCCGCATGTCTTGTATTCGGGCTTTTTAACGCTGAAGGGTGCTCTGAATGTACAAGCAGCTTCGCGTGCAACACCGATGATGGAAAGACAGTCGGGACGGTTTGTTACGATATCAACTTCAAATACGGTGTCGTCAAGGCCGAGAACCTTGCAGATATCGTCGCCGGGCTTGCCGTTGAATTCGCATGCACCGTTGTTGAGGATAAGAAGACCGTCTTCAACAGATCCGGGGAAGTCGTTTGTTGCAAGACCGAGCTCTTCAACGGAGCAGAACATGCCGTAAGACATAACGCCGCGAAGCTCGCCTGCATTGATGGGCTTGCCGGAAGCGAGAACAGAGCCGTCAAGAGCAACGGGAACAAGGTCGCCCTCTTTCATGTTCTTAGCTGCGGTAACGATCTGGATATTTTCTTCTTTGCCGATATTAACACTGCAAACAACGAGCTTGTCAGCGTTGGGATGCTGTTCGATCTTTTCGATAAGACCTACAACTATGTTTTTTATTGTGTCTGCAACACATGTAAAACCGGTCGTTTCAGTGCCGGTCATATTCATTTCATGGGAAAATTTCTTAGGCTCAACGTTAACGTTTGTATATTCTTTGAGCCATCTGTAAGGTACGTTCATCGTTCATTCCTCCTTGTTCTCTTTTTACAGACTTTCGAGGAATCGAACGTCGTTCTCGAAAAGCATGCGTATATCGTCGATATTGTATCTTCTTAAAACAAGACGTTCAAGACCCATACCGAATGCAAAACCGGAATATTCTTCGGTGTCAATGTTCAAAAGCTCAAGAACCTTCGGGTTTACCATGCCTGCACCGCCGATTTCGATCCAGCCTTCGCCTTTACAGAACTTACAGCCTTCACCGCCGCATTTGAAGCAGGAGATGGAGATTTCTGCAGAGGGTTCGGTAAACGGGAAGTAGTCGGGACGGATACGTGTTTTGATATCTTCGCCGAAAAGCTTCTTTGCAATAAGGTCAAGAGATCCTTTGAGGTGAGACATTGTTATACCCTTGTCAACAACAAGTCCTTCGATCTGATGGAAGATCGGAGAGTGGGTGGAGTCAACCTCGTCAATACGGTAAACACGGCCCGGAGAAATAACTCTGATCGGGGGCTTTGCCTTTTCCATTGTTCTGATCTGAACAGAGCTTGTCTGTGTTCTGAGAAGAATATCGTCGGTAAAATAGAATGTGTCCTGAGTGTCTCTTGCAGGATGATATTTGGGGATGTTGAGCGCCTCAAAGTTGTAGTAGTCGTATTCAACTTCGGGACCGCTTGCGATAGTAAAGCCCATGGAGATGAATGCATCTTTAACTTCGTCGAGAACGATCGAGCAGGGATGCTTTTTGCCCATGCGGTGAGCTTTACCGGGAAGGGTAACGTCAAGCTTTTCGGCAGAAAGCTTCTTTTCAAGCTCAAGCTTGTCGATCTGCTCTTTTGCGGTCTTTATTTTTTCTTCGATAAATGCACGGACTTCGTTTGCCGCCTGACCGATTACCGGACGCATTTCGGCAGAAAGTTTGCCCATCTGGGAAAGTACTTTTGTAAGTTCGCCTTTTTTGCCGAGAACTTTAACTCTGAACGCTTCAAGCTCTTCGGAAGAGGCTATGGCAGCAAGCTCTTTTTCCGCATCCGCGCGGATAAGATCGAGCTGTTCTTTGATATTTATTTCCATTTTTACAGTCAACCCCTTATAGTTGCGGTTTGTTTTTTTATATACATTATATTATAGCATATAAAACGCGGAAATTCAAGTATTTTTGTCAATCTGCCGTTTTTGTTGAAAATTATTCGTTTTTATACGTGTGGATTGCCTTCAGAGAGCGGCGCACAGCGTTATTATATCTCTGTTTGCAATATCATCGGTCTTACCCAATCCAACAGAAAAAGCCCCTGTGTCAAGCTCCTTTTTTGCCCATACGGGAAGCGTCGCCGCCGAGGCTGCATATTCACGTTCAATTATAGATAAATCTTTTAATTTTGAAATAAATATGGCTTTCTGTTGAACACTGTCGCTAATGTTTATACATTTATCTGTGTATATCCCACGGATTTCATCTGAAAAAATGCAGATGAAATCGGGTGTGATCCTCCGTATAAATGAACAAAGAGATGATGTTTCGAGTTCGCTTTCCGGGTATTCTCCTCCGTAGCCGCATGGCGCAGATGTAAAGATTCCGTTTTCACGCTCGGTCATCTTTGCTCTCATCCAATCTCCGGCAAAATTTTTCGAAAGATCCGTGCCTCTCGCATTCGCCCTCCATTCTTTGCCCGGATGGTTCCTTTTTATGCTCTCGCTCCGCTCATAAAAAGGATTGAATTTGTCAGGTTTTGTACGGAAAAATATGCCGTCCGGATTTACGTTTGGTATAACGTATACCGTCACCTTCGCAAAAAGCACCGCCGCTCGGAATTCTCCGAAATTTTCGCCTGATCTGTAACACTTTTCCGCTTCTTCCGCCCAGGTACAAAGAGCTTTCGGTGATGTTGAATCCGCCGCCGAAAAGCCGCCTGAAAACAGTATTTTTTTTATTCCTGTTCCGATTTTTGAAAATGTTATTTCGTTTCCGAGCCAGCTTCTGCCGACAGTACCGGTTTGTCTGAAATCCAAAATATGCCTCCCGAATAATAATTTTCCATAAATTTTTCTTTCAATAATATATTATATGTGTACATAACTTTGAAAAATACGTAAAAAGTTCACGGAATATTTACTTTTTCCTCTTTAAATTTGATGAAAAATGTGATATAATAAAAATCGATAGTTATCATATCGAAAACTGTCAATGTTTTTTGTTTTTTAAGAAAATACAATACATAGAGAGGACGAATCCAAATGGGTAAATCAACTATTTCCAAAATCCCTTTTAAGGGGACGGCGGAGCAGGAGCAGAAACTCCGTGAATTTATTGCTGCAAACAAAGATATGCAGGGCGCACTTATGCCTATCATGCAGGAAGCTCAGGAGATCTACGGCTATCTTCCTATCGAGGTTCAGAGAATCATTGCTGAAGGTCTGAATATCCCCCTCGAAGAAGTTTACGGCGTTTCCACTTTCTACGCGCAGTTCAACCTTAACCCCAAGGGTCAGTACAAGATCGGCGTTTGCCTCGGTACTGCTTGCTATGTTAAAGGCTCACAGGACGTATTCGATAAGGCTTGCTCCGTTCTCGGTATTACCAACGGCGAAGTTACCGAAGACGGCAAATTCTCCATCGAAGCTACCCGTTGTATCGGCTGCTGCGGTCTTGCACCTGTTCTTACCGTTAACGATGACGTTTACGGCCGTCTTACCGCAGACGATGTTCCCGGCATAATCGAAAAATATCAGAAAATGTAATGAGAGAGTTATCTCTTCACATTCTCGATATTGTTCAGAACAGTATCACGGCAGGCGCAAGTGAGATCACTGTTGAGATAGCCGAGGATATTTCCGCAAACGAGCTGAAGATATCTATTATTGATAACGGCTGCGGAATGGACGAAGAAACCCTCGCAAGGGTAAACGGAACGTTTGCTTCATCCCGAACGACCCGCAAGATCGGCATGGGTATCGCTCTTTTCAGAGCCGCTGCCGAGCTTTCAGACGGTCAGCTCGTCCTGACTTCTCAAAAAGGAGTCGGAACTTCCACCGTTGCAACTTTCCGCCATGACAGCATCGACCGTATGCCTCTTGGCGATATCTCGGGAACGATGATGCTTCTTTCGGCAAAAGCTCATAATTTTGATCTCATTTACAGACACGTCTGGTGTGACTCCGAATTTGTCTTTTCGACAAAGGACATAAAAGAAGTCCTTGAAGACAGTCCTATCGACAGTCCGGAGGTTCTGCAATACATACAAGAATATATCCACGAAAATTTAACCGAATTATTTGGAGGCGAACGAGATGAAATCTCTTGAAGAACTCAGAGCTATAAAAGAAAAAATGAAAGCCAGCGTTAACAACAGAAACGAAGACGACAACAAAGTAAGAATCGTTGTCGGTATGGCAACCTGCGGTATCGCTGCGGGCGCACGTCCCGTTATGACCGCTTTTCTTGATGAAATCGCTAAACGCGGTCTCGATAACGTTGCAGTTACTCAGACAGGCTGCATCGGTATGTGCAAACTTGAACCTCTCGTAGAAGTATTCCTTCCCGGTGAAGAAAAAGTTACATACATCAAAATGACCCCCGAAAAAGCTGTAAGAGTTGTTAACGATCACGTTGTTAATAAAAATATCGTTACAGAATTCACTATCGGCAGTGCGGAATAAGGAGGAAATAACATGTACAGATCACACGTTCTGATTTGCGGCGGCACAGGCTGTTCCTCGTCCGGTTCCGCAAAGATCCTTTCCGAGATGGAAAGCGAGATCAAAAAACAGGGTCTCGAAAATGAAGTTAAAGTAGTTCAGACCGGTTGCTTCGGTCTCTGCGCCCTCGGTCCGATCATGATCGTTTATCCCGAAGGCTGTTTCTACAGCAGAGTTACCGTTGAAGACGTTCCCGAGATCGTTTCCGAACATCTCCTCAAGGGCCGTGTAGTTACCCGTCTTCTCTATCAGGAAACCGTTACCGATGACGGTATCAAATCCCTTAACGAAACCAATTTCTATAAAAAGCAGCACCGTGTTGCTCTTCGTAACTGCGGCGTTATCAACCCCGAAAATATCGAAGAATACATCGCTGTAGACGGTTATGCAGCTCTCGGTAAAGTTCTTACCGAAATGACTCCCGATGAAGTTATCGACGTTGTCCTCAAGTCCGGTCTTCGCGGCCGCGGCGGCGCAGGCTTCCCCACAGGTAAAAAATGGCAGCTCGCCCGTAACCTCGTTCCCGATGCAGACCAGAAATACGTTTGCTGTAACGCCGACGAAGGCGACCCCGGTGCTTTCATGGACCGTTCCGTTCTCGAAGGTGACCCCCATGCCCTCATCGAAGCTATGGCTATCGCAGGTTACGCTATCGGCGCAACCCAGGGCTTTGTTTACGTAAGAGCTGAATACCCCATCGCTGTTAAACGTCTCAGAATCGCTATCGAACAGGCTCGTGAATACGGTCTTCTCGGTAAAAACATCTTCAACAGCGGCTTCGACTTTGATATGGACATCCGTCTCGGCGCAGGCGCATTCGTATGCGGCGAAGAAACCGCTCTCATGACCTCCATCGAAGGTCACAGAGGCGAACCCCGTCCCCGTCCTCCGTTCCCCGCTGAAAAAGGTCTTTTCGGCAAACCCTCCGTTCTCAACAACGTTGAAACATATGCTAACATCCCCCAGATCATCCTCAAGGGTGCTGACTGGTTCTGCTC
The DNA here is from genome assembly GCA_904502105.1 of uncultured Clostridia bacterium. Taxonomy (GTDB): domain Bacteria; phylum Bacillota; class Clostridia; order Oscillospirales; family UBA644; genus HGM12619. The sequence continues at coordinate 2,843 of CAJGDF010000021.1, read as the reverse complement.
TATGGGTACCGAAAAGAGCAAGGGTACTAAAGTATTCGCTCTCGGCGGCAAGATCGTAAATACCGGTCTCGTTGAAGTTCCCATGGGTACAACTCTCCGTGAAATCATCGAAGACATCGGCGGCGGTATCCCCAACGGCAAGAAATTCAAGGCAGCTCAGACCGGTGGTCCTTCCGGCGGTTGTATCCCTGCTCAGCATCTTGATACCCCCATCGACTACGATAACCTTCTCGCTATCGGCTCCATGATGGGCTCCGGCGGTCTTATCGTTATGGACGAAGATAACTGTATGGTTGACATCGCGAAATTCTTCCTCGAATTCACCGTTGATGAAAGCTGCGGTAAATGTACTCCCTGCCGTATCGGTAACAAACGTCTTCTCGAACTCCTCAACAAGATCACTACCGGTAACGGTACTCTCGAAGACCTCGACAAGATGGAAGAACTTTGCTACTATATCAAAGAAAACTCCCTCTGCGGTCTCGGTCAGACTGCTCCCAACCCTGTTCTCTCAACTCTCCGTTATTTCCGCGACGAATATGTAGCTCATATCGTTGATAAGAGATGTCCCGCAGGCGTATGTAAGAAGCTCGTTACATTCGAAATTCTTGACAACTGTAAGGGTTGTACAAAGTGTGCTAGAAACTGCCCGGTTAACGCTATTACCGGTAAGGTTAAAGAAAAACACGTTATCGATACCGCTAAATGTATCAAGTGCGGTGCTTGTATTGATAACTGTAACTTTAACGCTATAATCAAGAAATAATCGGAGGTTAGAATAATGGCTGATGTAACTTTAAAAATTAACGGTCTGCCCGTCACTGTTCCCGCAGGAACAACTATTCTCGACGCGGCTAACTCCGTTGGTATAAAAATTCCCACTCTCTGCTTCCTCAAAGATATCAACGCTATCGGCGCTTGCCGTATCTGCGTTGTTGAAGTTAAGGGCGCAAGATCCCTCGTTGCTTCCTGCGTTTACCCCGTAGCTCCCAATATGGAAGTTTTCACCAACACTCCCGCTGTAAGAAAGTCCAGAAAGACTACTCTTGAACTTATCCTCTCCACCCACGATAAAAAATGTCTCTCCTGCGTAAGAAACCAGAACTGCGAACTTCAGGCTCTCTGTCAGGAATACGGCGTTGAAGACGTTGACCGCTTCGCAGGCGCAACTCCCGAATACGCTATCGAAGACACTAACCCCTACCTCGTAAGAGATAACAATAAGTGCGTTCTTTGCCGTCGCTGCGTTGCTGTTTGTAACCACGTTCAGGGCGTTGGCGTTATCGGCGCTAACGAAAGAGGCTTCGTAACCAATATCGGTTCCGCTTTCGGCCTCGATCTTAAAGATGTTCCCTGTATCGCTTGCGGTCAGTGCGTTGTTAACTGCCCCGTTGGCGCTATCTACGAAAAAGACGACACTCAGAAGGTTTGGGATGCTCTCTCCGATCCCGATAAGCACGTTGTTGTTGCTCCCGCTCCCGCTATCAGAGCAACCCTCGGCGAATGCTTCGATATGCCCATCGGCACCAATGTTGAAGGCAAAATGGTTGCTGCTCTCCACAGACTCGGCTTCAACTCTGTTGTTGACGTTGACGTTGCTGCTGACATCACCATCATGGAAGAAGGCACCGAATTTATCAAACGTCTTAACGGCGAAGGTCCTCTCCCCCTCATCACTTCCTGCTCTCCCGGTTGGGTTAAATACTGCGAACACTACTTCCCCGAATTCATCCCCAACCTTTCTTCCGCTAAATCTCCTCAGGGTATGTACGGCGCTCTCATGAAGAGCTACTACGCTGAAAAAATGGGCATCGATCCCGAAACAATCACCGTTGTTTCCGTTATGCCCTGTACCGCTAAGAAATTCGAACGCACCCGTGAACAGAACAAGGTTGACGGCCTCGACGATATCGATATTTCCATCACAACCCGCGAACTCGCTCGTATGATCAAGATCGCAGGCCTCAACTTCACCGCTCTTCCCGATGAAGAATTCGATCCTATCTTCGGCGGCGCTACCGGTGCGGCTCACATCTTCGGCGCAACAGGCGGCGTTATGGAAGCTGCTCTCAGAACCGTTGTTGAAGTTCTCGAAAACAAACCCGCTGAATCCGTTGATTACAAAGACGTTCGCGGCATCGAAGGTATCAAAGAAGCTACCTACACCGTTGCAGGCACCGAAGTTAAGGTTGCTGTTGTCAGCGGCACTGCTAACGCAGGCAAGCTCCTCTCCGAGATCAAAGAAGGTAAGAGAAATTACCACTTTATCGAGATCATGGCTTGTCCCGGCGGCTGCGTAAACGGCGGCGGTCAGCCCCTCCACGATGCTTACACCAGAGCTCATGTTGATCTTAAATCTCTCAGAGCTGCTGCCCTCTACTCCGAGGACGAAGCATCTACCTACCGTAAGTCTCACGAGAACCCCATCGTTAAGAAGATCTACGATGAATATCTCGGCGAACCCGGCAGCCATAAGGCTCATCACCTCCTCCACACAACTTACGTTGCAAGAGGTAAATAATTTTTGAATAACAAAGGCTCCTACCTGATTTCGGGTAGGAGCTTTATGTTTTTATTATTTTGTTTTAACATCATTCTCCGCGTTTAACACTGTCTCGCCACGACGTGCCCGGTTTTCTCGGAGTTGTCGTGCTTTCCTGTTCGAGAAGCTCGGACGAATCAGTTTCAATCTCGGTCGATTCACGGATAAATGTTGCGTATTTATCTCCGCTGCATGCTCCGAAAAATATTACGGCGAGCAGGATAGGTGTATCAATAATGAGAGAAATATACATTGCGGGAATAGTAGGAACATTAAAAGTATCTGTCAGAATTCCATTCGG
>CAJGDF010000020.1 GCA_904502105.1 uncultured Clostridia bacterium | reverse complement strand
GGCCTTTTTCCATTCTCTGCTTATAGCATTCTGCACGGAGCATATTGTTTACGGAGAAACAAGCACCGACTTCGCGGAGCATATCAACATAGTTAAGATTGAGAAGCCAGTCTGCATTGTTTATCATCATAGCCTTGTCTTCGCCGAATTCGATGAATTTTTCCATCTGACGTTTGAAGCATTCAGCATTATGATCGATGTCTTCTTTTGTAAGCATTTTCCTCATATCGGTACGGCCGGAGGGGTCGCCGATCATTGTTGTACCGCCGCCGATAAGAGCGATGGGTTTATTACCGGCCATCTGAAGTCTTTTCATAAGAGTAAGCGCCATGAAATGACCTGCAGTAAGGCTGTCTGCGGTACAGTCAAAACCAATATAGAATTTTGCTTTACCGTTATTTACCAATTCTCTGATTTCTTCTTCGTTTGTTACCTGAGCAATCAAGCCTCTTCTTTGAAGCTCTTCATAGATCTGCATTGTGATCTCTCCTTAATATATTCAAATTAAATTTCAAACTGATTGTTTAACCATTTCTCTCGCAGTTTCCAAAAGCGCGGGAGTAATGTTGTCGCCGCCCATAATTCGGGCAAGCTCTTTTATTCTGTCTTCTCCGGAGAGAAGATTTACACTGGTGTAAGTTCTGTCATCGCGGCTTTCTTTCTTAATGATAAAGTGATTATGTCCCTCAGCTGCGATCTGAGCAAGATGAGTTACCACTATTACCTGACTTGCACCCGACATCTGTTTTAATTTAACAGCTATCTTATGTGCCGCCCTGCCGCTGACACCGGTATCAACTTCGTCAAAAACGAGAGTTCCGGCACCGTCTTTTGACAGAATATTTTTTATTGCAAGCATTATTCTCGAAAGCTCGCCGCCCGATGCTATTTTTGCAAGAGGGCGAAGCTCTTCGCCGACGTTTGTTGAAATAAGAAACTCAACATTATCAGCACCGTCTTTTTCCTGAGCCTTGGGCATTATCTGAACCGAGAATCTCACCTTGGGCATATCGAGGAAAACAAGCTCTCCCGTAACCGCACGTTCAAGAGCCTCTGCCGCTTTCTCACGGTTTTCTGAAAGACGTTTAGCCGCAATATCAAGCTCAGACTGAGCGGAAACAAGTTCTTTTTGAAGCTTTTTGATCTTCTCATCGGAAAATTCAATATTTTCAAGCTCTTCTCTTGCTTTTTCAAGAAATTCGAGCATTTCTTCAACAGTGTTTCCATATTTTTTACGGAAACTTTTTATAAGATCGAGTCGGTTTTCGATCTGCTCAAGCTCGGACTCATCATCGTCTATATTATCTGCAAAACGGGAGATTTCATCTGAAATATCCTCAAGCTCTGCAAAAATATCGTTTATACGTTCGGAAAGCTTTGCGGCATCCTCGTCATAACGTGAAACATACGCAAGCTCGTTTTGAGCTGCCGCAACAAGATCGCAGGCTCCGCGTTCACTTCCGCAAAGTGCTTCTCTTGCCGCAAAAATACCTTTGATAACCTTTTCACGGTTCGCAAGAGAAAGACGTTTCTTTTCAAGGACCTCGTCTTCTCCGACAACAAGCTGAGCAGCCTCAAGCTCGTTTACCTGATAACGGAGGATATCTGTTCGCATTGCTTTTTCGCGTTCGTCAAACGAAAGAGAATCGATCTGCTTTTTTATGTTTTTTACACGGGAATATTTTTCGGAATAATCTTCTCTTTCTTTTGTGTTCACGGCAAATGAATCGAGAAATGAAAGATGAGTTGACGGATCGGAAAGAGCCGCATTATCGTGCTGACCGTGAATATTGATAAGATTTTTACCGAGTTCACGAAGCATCGCCGCGGTTATCTGTCTTCCGTTTGCACGCGCGGAGCTTCTGCCGTCAGATGTAACTTCCCTTGAAATGATAAGCTCCCCATCGCTTATATCTATACCGAATTCATCGGCAAGAGAAACGACTGTCGGATGTAAACACTCAAAAGAAGCCGAAACAAATGCTTTTTTACACCCTGTTCGAATGACCTCGCGGTTTGTTCTTCCGCCGAGGATCATATTTATGGAGTCGATTATCATACTTTTACCGGCACCCGTTTCGCCCGTCAAAACAGAAAGCCCCGACGGAAATGAAATGTCTGCCGATTCTATTACCGCTATATTTTCTATGTGGAGCGAGGAAAGCATTTTAGTTACCTCTTGTAAGAAAATTTACTGTAAAATTACATATTGATGGTGTCTTTTATATTATCAACGATCTTCTTTGCAAATGCATTATCTCTTGCAGCAAGGAAAATGGTATCGTCACCTGCGATAGAGCCGATAACATCGTCGCGTTCAAGAGAGTCAATAGCAGCGCAAACACCCTGAGCCATACCCGAGTAGCATTTTACGATAACAAGATTCTGTGCCTGTTCAACAGAAATGATGCCCTCTCTCATTATTCCCAAAAACTTTGCGGGAAGAAGGGGCTGAGACGAACTTGCGCCTGCAGGAAGTGAATATCTGTATCTGTTTTCACTTGTAAGAGTTTTTACAAGCTGAAGTTCTTTAATGTCTCTGGAAATTGTTGCCTGAGTTGCATTAAAGCCCTCTTCATTCAATCTTGCGGTAAGCTCGTCCTGTGTTTCGATCTGTTCGGTGCGAACAATATCTATTATTTTTGAATGTCTTCTGTTTTTCTGTTTCATTATTTTCTGCCCTTAATGTATTTTTTTTGAAAGTATATTGTAGAACGAATTGGTTGTAAACCTTATAAGCTTTAACGGAAACGGAGAACGACCTATCTTTACAGTCGTTGAATCGGGCAAACAGTAGCCCTCTCCTCCGTCGGCATAAAGACGGGCAAGCCCTTTATCTCTGGATGAACAGTGTACAGAAAGGACAGCGTCATCACGGAAAAGAATGGGTCTTGAGTTTAAAGTATGTGCGCATATGGGAGTTAAAATTATTGCTCTGTGAGCAGGGTCAACTATAGGACCGCCTGCGGAAAGAGAATAGGCGGTAGAGCCGGTCGGTGTTGAAAAAATAAGTCCGTCCGCCCTATAATGAGCAACGGGATAACCGTCACACGAAAGATCAAAATCTGTAATTCGAAGAACCGCATCGTGAGTTACAACAACATCGTTGAGAGCGTAAAATTCTTTTTCACCGTCAGAAAGAGCAACTGTTGTTCGAAGCATCATTCTGTTTTCTATGTAATAGTCACCCGAAACGAGACGTTTAAGCTCGCTTATTCCATCGGGCTCAAGTTCTGCAAGATATCCGAGATTTCCTTTATTGACACCGACGACGGGACAACCGCTTCGGGCGGCAACCTGGGCAATACCGAGGATCGTTCCGTCTCCGCCGACAGTTACTATCGCATTGCAGTCAGCTACTACTTTATTAAGCGTTTCGGCAGAAGAACATACTGCACATTCCGCACCGTGTTCGGAAAGACATTCAACTATCTTTTCGGTTACGGAAAAATCGCAGTCGCGGGATTTATTTGTAATAACGGCAAATTTCATCGGTACACCCCCTGTTATTTATTCGGACAATGCTTGTTTTGATCTGATGTGGAAAAGAAATTCTTTGTTTCCGTCCCCGCCGAGGATCGGAGAAACATCTTTAGCCACAATGTCAAATCCCTCTTTTTCGGCAAAAGCCGTAAAGTCAAGGATCAGTTCTTCATGTATCTTGGGATCTTTTATAACACCGTTCTTCACCTTTTTACCGTATTCAAACTGCGGCTTGAAAAGGCAAATTATATCGGTATTTTCATCTGCAAATTTTTTCATGGACGGAAGAACGAGCTTCAGCGAAATAAACGAAACATCGGCAGTTATTATACCGACGGTACCGGTCGTTTCCTCCGATAGAGCGTTGATATGAACACCCTCAAGATTAACGACACGGGAGTCATTGCGAAGCTTTTCCGCAAGCTGACCGTGACCGACATCCACAGCATAAACCTTTACGGCACCGTTTTGCAGTAAACAATCCGTAAAACCGCCCGTGGAAGCACCGATATCAAGGCATACACGGTCTTTTGCCGAAATATTAAAAACATCAAGGGCGCGTTCGAGCTTCAGCCCGCCGCGCCCGACATAACGAAGGGAATCGTTAATAACGACATTTTCGCTGCCGTTTATCTCATAACCTGCTTTTGTAACAGGAACACCGTTGACCGTAACATCTCCGTTCTTTATCAGAGAACGGGCATATTCACGGCTCTTCAATGTAAAATTGTTAAAAACATAAATATCGAGACGCATTACTTCTTCTTTTTGTTGTCGAAGACACGTTCGGGGATGAATAAGCAAAGAACGCGCGCAACGGCATAAATAATTTTATCGCTGAACGCAATGGCAAGATTTTTGCCGACAGCTTTTGAACCGACAGTTAACGACGCTGTAAAAGCAGTGGTAACAAGGGTAATAAAAAACACATTCCAGTTAAGTGCTTCCGAAATTTCGATAGCAACAACCGAGCACATCGTACCGCTTATAACACCGCAGATATCACCGATAACGTCATTACAAAAATTTGAAACAGAAGAAGCTTTTGATATAAGAGAAAGGGCTGCTTTTGCACCGACAACCTTTTTTGCTGCCATTGAATTGAACGATTTTGCTTCAACCGACATTATAGCCGTACCGATAAGGTCAAAAATAACACCGATAAAGATAAACAAAAACAAAACTATCAAGGCTATCCAAAGATTAACATCGGATAAAACGCTTTTCGAAAGATAAGACATCGCAAAAGAAATACTGAATGTTAAAAGAAGTATCTTCAAGCTCCAGCCCCAGTCGATTATCTTTTTCTTTTTCTCTTTCTGTTTTGTTTTTTCCTGCTTTACATCGTTTTTTTCGTTCAAACTTTCTTTTGAAACAGCAGTTTCGGTCTTTTCCGTTTCAAACCTCTGATTAGGTCGAGGCTTATCGCCTGAATCCATTTTTCGCAAACCATTGCTTTCTTTTACGAAAGCTTCCTTTCTTTTTGAAATAGAGGAATTGAACCTCATTACGTTCATTAATTCTTTAAAATATAATTTAATCTGTCGCAAGCATCGAAAAACAATACTCACGGCAGATGTTAATAAGCAAGATGTGATGATAACATTCAAAGTAAATCTTACGTCTTAGGTCAAGTAGGTTTCCCCAAGGACTTCCTTCCGTCGCCGTGAAGGAGGTTTCCCTTTAAAGTCCAAGAAACAGCGTTACCGCGTGTTTGACTTGATTGCCACTTAGCACGTACTGCAATCCCTTGAATGCAGAAAAAAATCTCAGCCTAGAAGTTTTCCTTAACCTGAACAAAACGGCTCTTAGTCTCTTTTGCAGCATCGGTTTCATAACGCAAAAGACGGTAAACCACGGCCATGGTCTAACGTCCGGCCGATATCCGCCGACTCCACTCAAGACAGGCTACAACTGCATACAGCCCGTTTCTCAAGAAAAATAAGGAAACGAACCGCCTTGCAGGTTTAATCCTGAACCGTAGCTTTTTCAAAATGTAAAGCCACGTAAACAGGTCTCCAAGGACGACGGGATCACTGACGCATGCCATTGCGGGCGCCCGGCTGTCCCAAGATCATACGTTTGAGGACGTAAGATCTTCCATCCAGCACTCACCCCAGACTGGGCGTAAGAAGCAAGCACAAGAAGTTTCACAGATATGCCCTTCGGTGGATTTTTAGGCCCACCCTGGTAGTCGTATGTTCGGACTAGGATACTGTATCATCTACATTATATTATATCATACTTATTCATTTTTTTCAAGTGGTTTTGCATAAAATATTCCGAGAGTTCATTTTTATTTAAGAAATGCAAACCAATAAACAATTGCAATAGCGGCACCGAGCAGGCATCCGCCGAGAATTTCGGGTTTTGTATGACCCATTAATTCTTTGAATAACTTTTCTCTGTCTATCTTATCATCATTTATAATAATCTGATTGATAATTTTAGCCTGTTCACCGACCTCATAGCGAACACCGCCGGCATCGTAGGTCGTTATAAACCAAAACACAGCCGCGATTGCGAACTCTGCGGAAGCAAATCCTTTGGTAATAAAGATCATTGTTAAAAGAGATGTAACAAGCGAACTGTGGCTCGACGGCATACCGCCAGAACCGAAAAAGCGTTCAAGCAAAAACTTCTTTTCTTTAACTGATGCAAGCAAGCCTTTTAAAAATTGAGCAACAAACCAACCGAGAAGTGCGGTATTTAGCACATGGTTTGAAAATATGATCCACATATCATTTTCCCCCAGATTTTATGTTTTTCTGTTTGCAAGATATTCGGCAAGAGACATAAGAAACTCGCATCCGTTTATATCGCAAACAATTTCTTTTGCTTTTGAGGAAAGTCGGTCAACCTCTTTCTGAGCGTTTTCAACACCGAGAATATCAACAAAAGTTGTTTTCATACTTGCTTTATCTTTACCCAATGTTTTTCCCATATCCTCTACTGTTCCGCAAACATCGAGGATATCGTCTTTTATCTGAAATGCAAGTCCGACATTTTTCGCATATTCAAGAGCAATATTCTTTTCTTTATCTGAACATTCTGCGGCAACACAGCCAAGAACTGCCGAGGCCTCAAGCATGGCGCTTGTTTTAAGCTTATGAATTCGCATGACCTCGTCTTCCGTAAGCCCCGGTTTATTTTCCATATCAAGCATCTGACCTGAAATTATACCGTTAAGCCCGGATGCGGAAAGTAAAATATTCATTCCCTCAATTTTTTGTTCGGATGATAAACCGCTGCAGCCGAGAACTGTTTCAAATGCTCTTGCATAAAGCCCTGCGCCCGCCATAAGAGCGGTAGCCTCGCCGAAAACGACGTGATTTGTCGGCTTACCTCTTCGAAGGGTATCGTCATCCATACAAGGAAGATCGTCATAAATAAGAGAATAAGTATGTATCATTTCTATTGCACAGGCAAACGGGATCGCTTTATTTATATCTCCACCGAAAAGTTCGCAGAAGGCAAGAACTATAGCGGCACGGATACGCTTTCCGCCGGCAAATATACTGTAGCGCATAGATTTAACGGCAGGCTCGTCCTTATCTTCGATGGCAATATCGAGAGCATTATTCACTTTTTCACAATACTCACGGAGTTTTTCAGAAAGATCAACCATTTTCTTTTTCCTGCAGAAGAGTTATTTTTCTCTGCGCTTCCTTTATTTTTTCATCACAAAAAGCGGCGAGCTTAACCCCCTCCTCGTAGAGGGAAACGGACTCGTCAATTCCGAGATTACCGTCGGAAAGACGGGAGATTATATCTTCCATTCGTCCTATCGCCTGTTCAAATGTCATTTTTTCATTATTCTGCGACACAGTTTATTTCACCGTCTTTCATTTTTATAACGAGCTTATCATTTTTTTCAATATTTTTAGCGGACGAAACGGGTTTTTCATCCTTGTAAACGACCGAATATCCCCTGCCTATAACAGACAGCGGATCGAGAGCCGAAAGGGCAGTTATTTTTGAAGCAAGGGCGTTTTTTTTCTTTTCGAGGAGCGATTCGGAAAGCATACAGAGAGAAGAGGATACCTTATCGAGAACAAGCTCTTTATTTTCAATAAAGCGTCTTATATCAAGGCGTTTTTTTGCTGCCTCAAGATCAGATTCGCACTCATTCAAAAGCGCGGAGACCTCTTTTTTCAGCGTATATCTGAAATCTCCTATAAATTCGCTCAGCTCTTTTATATCGGGTACCGCAATTTCCGCGGCTGCGGACGGAGTAGGAGCACGCATATCGGAAACAAAATCCGCTATTGTAAAATCACTTTCGTGCCCAACTGCACTTATAATGGGAATATTGCTGTTTGCAATAGTTCTTGCGAGACGTTCATCGTTAAAAGAAGCAAGATCTTCATATGAACCGCCGCCTCTGGCTATTATTATAACATCCGAATCGTTTTTTCTGTTAAAATAATTGACGGCACGGATAACGCTTTCAGCGGATTCTGCGCCCTGAACGACACACGGATAGATCTCGATATCGGCTATCGGATAACGTCTGCCCGCAACAGAAAGAATATCCTGTAAAGCCGCACCGGAAGGAGATGTTGCAACCGCTATTTTTTCAGGGAAACGCGGAAGCGGTTTTTTTCTGTCTTCGTCAAAAAGTCCTTCTTTTTCAAGCTTTTCTTTAAGCTGAAAAAACGCGATCATCTGAGCGCCGATACCGTCGGGAATTATATCCGAAACATAAAGCTGATAAACGCCGTCACGCTCAAACACAGAAACGCGCGCGGAAACGACGACACTCATGCCGTCCTCCGGAATAAAATTCAGCTTTTCGGCATCCGAACGGAACATAGCTGCTTTAACGGCAGACTGCCCGTCCTTCAATGTAAAATACATATGTCCGCTTTTTCTGTAAAGAGAAAAATTCGATATCTCGCCCCTCACGAGAACAGAACGTAATATTTCGTCGGACTCAATAACGGACTTCATATAATAATTCAGCTGAGAAACGGTAATCGTTGAACGAATCATAACCCTGCCTCCGTTTTACGTAAAGCAAGATACGCTATTCCCGCCGCATTGTCGGAAGAAAAGCGAGGCTCGGCAAAATAAGAATTTGTTCCGGAAAGAACCGATTTTATACGTTCGTTTGACATAACCCCACCCACATAAAGAACAGGTAATTTTTCGGGATTATATTCATCAACCATTTTTTTAACGGTCATAGCAACCGTTTCAATAGTATAAAATGCAATATTTTCGGGTAAAACACCTTTTTCAAGCATTGTTTTTGTTTTGTTTTCAAAGCCCGAGAGAGAACAGTGCCCGTCCTTTATCCTGATAACAGGCTTTTCGGGCAACGATCCGTTCAAAGACAGTTTTTCAACAAACGGACCTGCAGGGAAAGAAGAACCGAGCATTACCCCTACCCTGTCGATAAGCTGACCGACACTTATATCTGCGGTATCGGCGGCAATCGTAATATCGTCAAGGCTGTTGACACGTAAAAGCTCCGTCGTTCCGCCCGAAGCATGAAAGCACATAAAAGGCCTGTCAAAAAGCCAATCCTGTCCCGAAGAATATACGGCGGCGGCAATATGTCCCTGCTGATGAGAAAATTCGTAAACGGGAACTCCGTAAACGGAGCCGAGCATCTGTGCGACAGATACACCGTACATAAAACACGGCATATATGAGCCTTCAACGTTTCTCGGACGTGCAGACACGCCAATGGCGCGGATGTCCTCCCCTGAAATTTCGAGACGGGAAAAGACCTCCGCGAACTGTTTTACATGAGCAAATACCGCATCACTCTGGCGAAGACCGAGGCTTCCCTGAGGTACGGGCAATAATTTTTTTTCATTTCTGCAGGATCTGTCGGAAAACATGACCGCAGCAGAAGACGTATAATTGCTTGTGTCTACACCTAACGCGCCGAATATTCGTTCACACACGGCTTCTGACATAAGAACCGAGAACGCCGTTTATGTAAGATGCGGCAGCATTGTCGGTATCGTATTTTTTTACGAGCTCAACCGCTTCGTTTATAGCAACTGCGGCAGGAACATCGGTAACATTGTTAATCTCGTAAACCGCAATACGAAGTGCGGTAAGTGCCATTCTCGAAAGGCGGTCAAGCTTTCTTCCAACGAGGAAAGGTTCGATCTCTTTATCGATATTTTCGATATTTTCAAGGATCTCACCGAAAGCCCTTTCGCTGTATTCATCGGTTTCATGACCCATATTTTCAGCAGAAAGAGAGATTATCTTACCTGCATCGGGGGTCTTGTCGAAAGAAGCCTCAAACAACAGTAAGAAGAGGCTTTCTCTTGATTCGCTTCTTTTCATTTATTCAGACTTCACTTTCTGTTCAACTACATTTGAAACAATAACATTTACTCTGTAAACGTTAATGCCTGTCATATTCATAATCGATTCTTTAACATTTTCCTGAACAGCTACCGCAACATCGGGGATCTTATATCCGTTTTTAACGGAGATCTGAACGGTAACATCAAGACCGTTATCGGTTGTAACAAGGCTTACACCCTTCTGAGTAGCTTTGATGCTGCCAACTATATTTTTAGCAGATGCGAGTAATTTCTGATGTACCTTTGCAGTACCGTCAATTTCAAGAGCAGCAGTGATAGCGATAGAAGCAATAACTTCCTCGGAGATCTTTATGCTTCCGCAATTGTTTTCATTCATAAATAATATATCCTTTCGATAGTGTAATCTGGACTCTGATAGCAAGATATACTCTTACAGATATATTATAGCACACTTTTTCAATTTTGTACACTATTAAATTCAATAATTTTTATGACATCTGCGGTAAATCCTGTGGAAGAAGCCACTATATCCATTATCTGAGCGGCCTCATACGGTTCAAGACCAAGCGTTTCAACAACGACCGACGCAGTATCCTTCGTTATAAACACAACACAGTTTTCGTATCCTTTCGACATGATCAGGTTTTCAATATTGGATTCCGCTTCGGTTATTTTCGCATAATGCGCAACAGTTTCGGCAGCGAGCTTTCTTGATGCGGCATCCGCCTCAGTATTTAAAATGAGTTCATTAAGAACGGCAACGGCATCGCTTCTGTTTTTCGAGCGTGAATATCTGGCATTGTCAAAATAATTCGAATCGGAAGAAACATACGCAGTCTGTCCGAGCGTTTTCAGATAATCTTCTTCGACCGAAGCAACAGAATGATCTTCGACACCCGAAGAATATTTCCAATTAATATAAACTGCAGCTGTCATAACAACTGTTAAACCAATAATTATCAAACGTGTTTTTTTCATAAAAATATCTCCTTAATTCAAATTACCAACCGAAATTTTCGTTTGTGAAATTCCGAACACACGGCAAAGCAGCTCGGTTATCTCGCTTTTGACCTTTGAATTACCGCCGCCGGAACAAAGAACGACGATCCCTCGGACAGCAGTACCCATTCCGTCAACATTTTCATCAGAGCCTTCGAGCGTTATAAAAACCTCACACTCTCCCACCCCATTCATTTTCCGTAAAAAAACGGAAAGTCTTTCTTCAAGAGCAGATTTATATGAAAGAACGGAATTCTGATCGTCTTCCGTTTTTTCCGTAAACATTTCAGCGGCTAACAGGAGTGCCGCCACAACAAAAACTCCTATAACGACCGTCAAATAATTCTTTTTCAAAAAGGATAGCATATCCTCTTTTTTTATTGCGTTTTCCTTTTCACGGTGCACGAACAGACACATCCAATCCTGTTTTTTGATATATATTATCTTTCAGCTCTTCCTCGTTTTCCGTTTTCACAAAAATATCTGCCGAAACAAGATAAAACTGTCCGTCCGTAAATCCGATTTCCACTTTAACACTCTCCGGATATACTCCAAGCAAATCGAAAACCGCAGAGAAAAGATTTTCGGCAACTGTTTTTTCGACCGCAGAACAAACAGAGCTGTTTGCAGTTTCCGCAAAATCGTATTGACTTATTTCCGGAAGAGTAAAAGGCAATCCTGCATTGTTAAAACCGGAACAAACAACTGAAAGAACAGCATAAGTAACGACTGCGGAGCAAAGGAATGCAATAGGTTTTCCGATAGATGTTTTAGGACACAGCACCAAAACGACCGTACCGCCGCAGACGCACAGAACGACAGAAATTATCAGATCTTTCATATTTTTATCAACAAAGATAATCCTATAAGCAAAATAAAACAGCAGACCGCTGCGGCTGAAAAAACAATCGAAATACAGTCTCTTACTATCGAAAAAAAGGAAAGCGCTTTTTCGTTCTCGAAAAATCCGCATATAGCACATGAAACAGAAACAATAATCAGATCGGCAGCAAGAGATGCAAGTGACGGCAAAGCCGTTAAAAAAACAACTGATGTTCCGAATATACCCATACTGTTTTTCATAACGGCAGCCGAAGCAAAAGCCGATTCGAGCCCCTCGCCGACAGAGCCTCCGAATAAGGGGATAAACGTGCCTGCCGCAAGCTTTGCGGTACGTTTAAAAAGAGTATCCGAAGTCATGCAGAGAGTTGTCTGCAAAGACATCATTCCGCCGAAAACAGTCATAATAACACCCATTGATGTAATAAAAAAATTACGGATAAAACCCGAAAATGTTTTCAGATTATAATTATCGGAAAGACCTGATGCCGTACCCATAACAACATATGCGGTTGAAAACGGTTTTAAGCATCCGCAAATTATTGCAGAAATAATTTCAACCGAGAAAAAGAGAGTGGTTCCTCCTGTTGATGCGGCAGAAGAATAACCTGAAGATGCAAGGGATGTTAAAAACGCAGGAAGAAGCGAATACAGAAACCCCGAGATCTGAGAAAAGGCATCCGCAACGGCATCTGTTGAAGAAAATATCTCATAAAAAACCGATACAGAACAAACAGCTAAAACAGAAAAGCTCATTGCCGAAACGATCCTGCCCGAAGAAAAAGATGCTGAGAGGCTGTCTATGAGATAAACGGCAAAAAGCAAAACAAAAATACGGCAGATAAAATCCGATTTATCTGAAAAAGCCTTGATAAAAGAAGAAAAAACGTATTTTAAAATCTTTCCTGCAGAAAGGATATCGGCTGAATTTTCAGGTGTTATCTTTGCTTCAAAAACATCCTCAGCTGTTTTGGGAACATTAAAATCCGTTTCTTCTGCATAAAAGGTTAAGGATAAGACAGAAATGATCAAGAAAAATGTTAAAAGAAAGAAGACCGTTTTTTTCATAGCATCTGTCCTATCAGCGAAACAAGAGAGTTTATAACAGGAACCGTCATGGCAAGAATAGCGATACGTCCGGCAAGCTCGATCTTAGATGCAATTGCGCCTTCGCCCGCATCGGAGCAGATGTCGGACGTAAACTGACAGATATACCCTATCCCGACGGATTTAAGAAGAAACGTGAAGTTTTCCGCAGATGTTCCCGAAAGCTTGGCAAATGAAACGGTTTGAGAAAGAAGCTCAGACAGATGCGGCAATAATGAAATAAGCAAAGAGCAAACACAGACCGCAGATACGAGTAATCTGTATTCCTCTCCTACTTTTCTTACGAACACCGCAAATAACGTGCCGATGAGACCGACCGCAGCAAAAGGTAAAATATTCATACAAACGAAAACGCCTGTTTTATTGTATCGAAAAGAGTTTTTATCTCACCGACAACAACAAGCAAAACAATAACAAGCCCCACGATCGTAACCATCAGCGCCTGCTCGGAACGCTCCGATTTTGTAAGCAGCTGATTAAGAACAGCAACGATAACGCCCACCGCCGCTATCTGAAAAAGAATATCTATCTTCACGTCAACATCCGT
>CAJGDF010000019.1 GCA_904502105.1 uncultured Clostridia bacterium | reverse complement strand
GTAACCTTGTCAGACGGCAGCGAAACATGGCGTAAAACCGCAATCATATACTCCAATTTATTTATCGGCGAAATTCATGACAGAACGGCAGTTGATAAAACAGAATATCCTGTTGAGATCCTGAAAAATCCCGACAGTATTCTGTGTGAGCAGATCGGTGTTCCCGATGTTGTCAACCGAACCTTAAGACCTAAAAAAATAGGGGAGATAGGCAATAAAACTGTTTGGGATGTCGGAGAAAATATAAGCGGTGTCGTTTGTTTAACAAAACCTGATGGGACTGTAGTGCTGCGTTATGCTGAAAATCTCAATGCTGACGGTTCTCTTAATTTTTCCTCTACAGGCTCTGATTATACGTGTGCTTCGGGCAAACCTCAGATAATGACCGATAAGTTCATTGGGGAGGGTGTGTTTGAACCCCGTTTTACATGGCATTCATTCCGTTATTTTGATGTTGAGGGAGAGGTTGACAGCCTGGCAGTGTTTGTTATACATTCCGATGTTGATGTCACTTCTGAATTTACATCTTCTTCCGAAGGTCTGAATTTCCTTTACGATGCCTATATCCGCACTCAACTGGATAATATGCACGGAAGTATTCCGTCGGACTGTCCTCACAGGGAGCGTCTTGGATATACAGGTGACGGTCAGATATGTGCTGAGGCTGCAATGATGCTCCTCGACAGCCGTGAATTTTATAAAAAATGGATATACGATATTCTTGACTGTCAATCCGTTGATAACGGACACGTTCAGCATACTGCTCCTTTTCAGGGCGGTGGCGGAGGCCCCGGAGGATGGGGCTGTGCAATAATTATTGTTCCTTACTACTATTATCGTAACTACGGAGATAAAACACTTATATCCGAGTGTTATGAATCTATGCGGAAGTGGGTCGATTATCTCAGAGAACACTCAGAAAACGGTCTTGTCGTTCGAGAGGAACAGGGTGGTTGGTGTTTAGGCGACTGGTCAACTATCGGACAAGAAAAACCTCCCGAACCGTTAGTAAATACGTATTTCTTTATACGTTCTCTAAGTATGCTGTCAGAAATGGCAAAAGCCATCGGATGTTGGGAAGATGTTGAGGAATACAAGATCCTTGAAGGAAGAATGAAGGATGCCATACTCCGTGAATATTATGACGGCGAACATTTTGCAGGCGGACGTTTGGGATCCGATGCATTTGCAGCTGATCTTAATTATGATATTGAAGGTGTCGATCTTTTAGTTGCTGATTATTACAGTAAACTCGGTGCTTTTGATTCAGGATTTCTTGCTACCGATGTAATACTCCGTGTTCTGTTTGAAAACTGCTATGAGAATATTGCGCTTGATCTTTATGAATCTGAACTTCTCGGTTCTTTTCTTTATATGAAGCGTCACGGAGCAACAACTATCTGGGAAAACTGGACGGGCGAAAATTCTCATAATCATCCGATGTTCGGTTCATCGGTACGGTATTTGTTTACATATATTCTCGGTATGACTTACCGTAAAGCGGGTTGGAAAGATATTGTTATTGCGCCGAAGCTTCCGTCCCGTCTTGAGTATGTTAAAGGCAGTATCGAAACGGTAAGGGGTCGTATCTCTGTTGAGATCGATCAGGATGACACCGGTATTACATTCAGGGTAACTTTACCTGAAAATGTTGAAGCAAAATTTATTTTTAAGAGTACTCTTTATGAACTGAATGGCGGCTTTAATGAGATCCGATTTGAAAAATAAAGTTTTTGTTATTAAATAATATATGAGGATAATTTTATGGATGAAAAAATTGTTAAAGTAGCGGTTATCGGTCTCGGCTCAATGGGACGAGGTCATGTTGAAGTATACAAGCGCCTTGAACGTGAAGGCAAACCCGTTAAAATGGTAGCTGTGTGTGATATAGATCCAAAAAAACTTTCCGGTGAAAGCGCATCTGAGCTTAATCTGTCGGACGTCGGAAAAGAATCCGTTGACTATTCTGCATACAGACAGTATACATCTTACGATGAACTCTTTAAAAAAGAAAAAGACATTGATTATGTAGATATCGTTCTTCCCACATATCTTCATGCGCCTGTTTCAATCAAGGCTATGAAAAAAGGATTTAACGTATTCTGTGAAAAACCCATGGCGCTTAATGCCGCAGAATGTAAAAAGATGATCGAAACCTCTGTTAAAACAGGTAAAAAACTTATGCTCGGTCAGTGCTTGCGTTTTTGGGGTGAATACGAATATCTTAAAAATTGTGTAAGTGACGGACGTTACGGAAATGTTATATCCGCATATTTCTTCAGAGGAGGCGGAACACCGCTCTGGTCTTTTGAAAACTGGCTTCTCTGCAGAGAAAAGGGCGGCGGCGGTCTTCATGACCAGCATGTACACGATGTCGACATGGTTCAATATCTTTTCGGTATGCCCAAGAGCCTTTCCACTTCCGGTAAAATAGTTTATGAAGGCAGTGGCTATGACTGTTGTTCCACAAACTACTTCTATGAAGACGGTAAAGTTGTCAATGTTCAGAATGACTGGACTATAAACGGGGAATTCGGTTTTGATTATCATTTCCGCGTTAATTTCGAAAAGGGATCAATTATTCTTAAAGACGGAAAACTTACTGTTTATCCGCATGAAGGCGAAAAATTCGATCCCGAATTTGATAAAGAAAGTGCTTATTATAAAGAGATCGTTTATTTTTCAAACTGCGTAAGAAACGATCTTCCCGTAGAAATGTCCACTCCCGAAAGTTGCGCTAAAACGATTGATATCGTATGTGCAGAAGCTAAATCCGCAGATAACAACGGTAAACAGATAAAACTTTAAAAATAATTATGTTTGATACTCACGCTCATTTAGATGATGAAAAATTTGATCTTGACAGGGAATCTGTCATTTCCTCTTATCTCGAAGGCGGAGGCAAGTTCCTTGTCAATGCATCTTCTGATATAAAGTCGTCATATTCCGGTATTGCCCTTGCTGAAAAATACGATTTTATCTATGCGGCCGTCGGTGTTCACCCTCACGAAACCGATAAGATGACAGATGAAACCCTTGACGAGATCGCAAAACTATGGGAACATAAAAAATGCGTTGCCATAGGCGAGATCGGTCTTGATTTTTACTATGATTTTTCGGATCGGGACACTCAGCGTTATTGGTTTAACAAGCAACTCGATCTTGCAAAGCAACTCGATTCTCCTGTTGTTATTCACGACAGAGATGCCCATGCGGAATGTCTCGAAGCCGTTAAAAAATCAGGTGTAAGAGGTGTGTTTCACTGTTTCGCAGGTTCATGGGAAATGGCTGAAGAACTTTTGAAAATAGGTTTTTATATTTCATTTACCGGCGCTGTAACGTTTAAAAACGCCCGTAAAGCAGTTGAAGTTGCCGAAAAGGCACCTTTGGACAGAATTATGATAGAAACCGATTGCCCGTATCTTTCTCCCGAACCTCTCCGAGGCAGACGTAATGAGCCTCAGAATGTTATTTGGACAGCGAGAAAAATTGCAGAGATCAGAAAAGAACCCGTTGAACTGATCCTTGAAAAGACAGAAGAAAACGGTCGTCGTTTGTTTGGTATATAATTAAATATCGAAAGGATGTACCTTTATGTATAAGGCTAAACCAACAAAGCAACAACTTGAATGGGCAGATATGGAGCTCGGCGTCCTTATCCATTATTGTATGGAAATATACAATCCTGAATTCAAGGGTTATAAGACTGAGGCAGTGCGAACCGAACTTCCGCCGAGTATTATGAATCCGACAAAACTCGATACAGATCAATGGATTGCCGCCGCTCATGCTATGGGTGCAAAATATGCTGTATTGGTCGCAAATCACTGTACCGGCTTTTCTCTTTGGCAAACAAAAGTAAATGATTACAGCTGCGCATCCATGTCCTGGAAAGACGGAAAAGGCGATATTCTTGCCGATTTCATTGAATCCTGCAAAAAATACGGTCTCAAGCCCGGCGTGTATTATTCGACCGGTTGCAACGGTTACTATGATATTAATGACGAACGTCAGTTGGATTACAAATCCGACTTCTATCAGGAATACGTTAAAAATGTCGAGGCACAGGTAACAGAACTTTGGTCTGAATATGGAGATCTTTTCGAGATTTGGTTTGACGGAGGCGTGATTCCAGTTGAAAAAGGCGGGCCAAATCTTGTTCCGATCCTTCAGAAATACCAGCCTAACGCTATTTGTTTCCAAGGTCCCAAAGAATATGCTCATAATGTACGTTGGGTCGGCAATGAAGACGGTCTTGCACCCGAAAACTGTTGGGCAACAACAAATAACGGCGAAGCAGCTTATGACGGAACTTTCGATTGCGAAGCCGCAGGCGTAGGGGATCCTGACGGCAAATACTGGTGGCCCGCTGAGACAGACATGCCTAACAGAACCCATAGAGCTTTCGGCGGCGGATGGGCTTGGAGGGCAGGGGAAGAAAAAGAAGTTTTCACTCCCGAACAGCTTCTTGATTGCTATATCAGATCTGTCGGACGTAATTCTAACTTGCTTATGGGTATGGCTATCAGTGTTGACGGTGATTTTCAGGATACAAAACAGTTCGAAGAATTCGGTAAACTCATAAAGGAAACATTCGGAAATCCGATAGTTTCTATTGACGGTGAAAAAGATCATTTAACGGTGGATACTGTATCTTTAGGTGTTGCCGGACCTGTTGAAATCAACTATATTTCCATAATGGAAGATATTTCCGACGGGCAGAATATCCGTCAATTCGATATTTTCCTTGACGGAGAACTTTTCTATTCAGGTGAATGTATAGGTCACAAGAGAATTATCCCAGTCAAAGGCAAAAAGGCATCGCATATTTTGCTGAAGATAAACAAGTATGTCGATATGCCGACAATAAGGAAAATTGAGATATTTTAGTTCTTAAATGATAGAAAACAGCCGTAAAACAGCGCAAAATAACTTTTTTGTCGAAAAAATTTTCCTTTTACCTCTTGCATTTTATTTTTGAATGTGTTATAATCTTAACTAAGAGCGGTACCAAAACCGCTCTTAGTAGTTTATATGGGGGATTTTTTTAAGAATGTCTATTGTTGATACCGTAAAACAGACTGCCGAACCGATAGTTAAAGAATTCGGTCTTGATCTCTGGGATGTTGAATTTAAAAAAGAAGGCTCTGAATATTTCCTTCGAGTTTATATCGACCGTCCCGAGGGTGTATGGATCAGCGATTGTGAAGCTGTTTCAAGAAAGCTCGATCCTATTCTTGACGAACTTGATATTATTGAACATTCTTACGATTTTGAAGTTCTTTCAGCAGGTCTTGTTCGTGAACTTAAAACAACCGCTCATTTAAATAAATTTTCTGGAAAAACCGTAACAGTCAGTCTTTACAAGGCAAATGAAGACCTTGTGCCCAAAAGTAAAAAGTTCGATGCCGTTCTCGTTTCTGCAGATGATTCTTTTGTAACTCTCGAAATAAACGGCGAACAGAAAAAGGCTGACAGAAAAACCGTTGCCAAAATAACAATAGATCTCGTTTAATATAATTAATTACCACAAGCCATAATCATAACACGGAGGATAAAATGAAATCTGAATTTTACGACGCTTTGGAATTGATACAGAAGGAAAAAGGAATACCTAAAGAATATATGCTTGAAAAAATCAAAGCAGGTATTATTTCTTCTATTCGCAGGGATAAACAGGTTCCTGCAGATAATGTTGATGTTACTTTTGATGAATCTTTCAAAACCATGCGTGTTTTTATTAAGAAAAACGTTGTTGAAGAAGTAACTTTCCCCTCAATTGAGCTCTCTCTTGATCAGGCTCAGCAGATCAATCCCAACTATCAGATCGGTGATGTTGTTGAATTCGACTGTGACACCGCATCCGTAGGCCGTATTGCCGCAAAGGTCGGTAAAAACGTAATTATTCAGGCTATCAACGAAGCCGTAAACGGTTCTCTCCTTCAGGAATTTGAAGAAATGAAGGGAACCATCATTACCGGCGTTGTTTCCCGTGTTGACGAACGCGGAAAATGCATTTATGTTGAAATCAAAGAGTACGAAATGCAGATGTTCGAAAAAGATCTTATTCCCGGCGAAAAACCGAAGGACGGCGACCGTCTCAAGGTTTGTGTATCCGATGTTAAACGCGGATCCAAAAGCCAGGAGATCGTTCTTTCCCGTTCCAATACTGAATTCCTTCGTTGCCTTTTTGAAATTGAAGTTCCCGAAATCGCAGATGGCACTGTTGAGATCAAAGCTATCTCAAGAGAAGCAGGTTCCCGTTCAAAGGTAGCAGTTGTTTCCAATGATGAAAACGTAGATGCTATCGGTTCCTGTATCGGTCCTAAACAGGCTCGTATTTCCGCAATTATCAGCAACCTTAACGGTGAACGCGTTGACCTTATTAAATACAGCGATAATCCTGAAGAATTTGTTATCGCAGCACTTTCTCCCGCAAGTGTACGTATAGCTGAAATCGATGTTGAAGCTAAATCCTGCAAAGTTGTTGTTCCTGCAGATCAGCTTTCTCTCGCAATCGGTAAAACAGGTCAGAACGTACGTCTTGCAGCTCGTCTTACAGGTTACAGAATCGATATTATCGCTGAATAACTGTGAAACCGAAAAGAGAAAAGGGCGCATTTCTCCGTCAATGTGTCGGTTGCGGAAAAAGGGCGCATAAAAGCGAATTTATCAGGATCGCTAAAACAGCAGACGGAACTATTGCTGTAGATGAAAACGCATCTATGGGCGGAAGAGGCGGTTATATTTGCAAAGATCCCTCCTGCCTGAAAAAAGCAATAAAGAACGGACGTTTAAACAGAACGCTCCGAACTTCTGTTCCGGATCAGATATATGAAAATTTAAAGATTACGGCGGATAAAAACGTTGATGATTGATAAACACACTCCCGATCCGTTTTTAACGACCCTCGGCCTTGCTCGCCGAGCAGGTAAACTTATTTTGGGTTGGGACAGAATAGACGAATATTCGGGACATATTTCATTTTGCGTTGTTGCTAACGATGCGTCTGAACGTACTGTCCTGAATGCAAAAAAAAGAGCCGAAACGGTTTCTGTTGATTATTCTATGGATATTCTCGGTGCCTCTCTCGGCATTAAAAGAGCGGCTGTCGTTGCTGTAACAGATGACGGTTTTGCCGCACTCTTGAAGAAAAAAATGCAAAATAATTAATCTTTACAATAAAACATCTTTTATCGTTAATAATATACGGGGAGTAATTTGATGGGTTTACACAATAAGTACAGAGTCCACGAGATCAGTAAGGATTTCAATCTTAAAAGTAATGACATTCTTGCTATTCTTACAGAAAAATTCGGAGAAAGCGCAAATTCTCATATGACTGCGCTTACCGACAAAGAACTTGATTACCTTTTCGACTATCTTACACAGAACGACAAGGTAAAAGATTTTGCGGCTTATTTCTCTGAAATGGACAGACTTGCAGCAGAACGCAAAGCATCCGATGCAAAAGCAGAAGCAGATGCAAAGGCAGCAAAAGAAGCTGCTGTTGCTGAAAAAGCTGCAAAAGAGAAAGCTCGTAAAGAAGCAGAAGAAAAAGCGGCTGCGGAGAAGGCAGCTGCAGAAAAGGCTGCAAAAGAAGCAGAAGAAAAAGCCCGTAAAGAAGCTGAAGCAAAAGCTGCCGCAGAAAAAGCAGCAAAAGAAGCTGAAGAGAAAGCGGCTGCTGAAAAAGCTGCAAAAGAAGCAGAAGAAAAGGCTCGCAAAGAAGCTGAAGCAAAAGCGGCTGCCGAAAAAGCAGCAAAAGAAGCTGCTGAAAAAGCTGAAGCAGCGAAACAGTCTTCTAACGAAAATGCTTCTAAAGATGACAGAAACAAAGATAAAAAAGCAAAATTTGAACGTTTTTCTGTTGAAAACGCTAAGAATCAGCAGAAAAATAAGGACAATAATAAAAAAGACAAAGAACGTCCTGAAAAACAAAAGAATATCGTTGCTCGCCGTATAGAGAACGATAACGACGATGCTACGATAACTGTCATAGATAAAGATGTTGTAAACGAAAATGTCAAGGTTGTTGACACACGTACAAATATCAATGTTAACCTCTCCAAATACGATGAACGTCTTAACGATATCGTAGGCGACAGAGCAAACAAAGATTACGGTAAGAGCAAACAGAAAATCAAAAATAAGAATAAATCAAAAAATCAGTACGATACTAAACGTGAAGATGAGCTTGCAAAACTCAAACGTATCGAACAGTACGAGAAAGACAGAAAGAAGCATCTTTCAAACGTTGTTCTTCCCGAACAGCTTTCTGTTTCAGAGCTCGCAGCTGCTCTTCGTATGACAAACGCCGAAGTTGTAAAGAAGCTCATGCTTCTCGGTGTTATGGCTTCCGCTTCTCAGATAATCGACTACGATACCGCGGCTCTTGTAGCTGAAGAATTCGGTGCAAAGGTTACAAAAGAAGTTGTTGTAACTATTGAAGATAAACTTATCGACGATACAGAAGATAACGAAGCCGAACTCGAACCCAGAAGCCCTGTTGTAGTTGTTATGGGTCACGTTGACCACGGTAAGACTTCTCTTCTCGATGCTATCCGTCATACCAACGTAACTCGTGGCGAAGCAGGCGGTATTACACAGCATATCGGTGCATATACCGTTGAGATCAACGGCAGCAGTATAACTTTCCTTGACACTCCCGGTCATGCGGCATTTACATCAATGCGTGCCCGCGGTGCTCAGGTAACAGATATCGTAATCCTCGTAGTTGCGGGTGACGACGGTATCATGCCTCAGACTGTTGAAGCTATCAACCATGCTAAAGCAGCAGAAGTTCCCATTATTGTTGCTGTTAACAAAATGGATAAACCCGAGTCTAATTTCGACCGTGTTCTTCAGGCTCTTACCGAATATGAACTTGTTCCCGAACAGTGGGGCGGCGATACAATCTGTGTTCCCGTTTCTGCTACAGGCAGACAGGGTATCGAAAACCTTCTCGAAATGGTTCAGCTCGTTGCTGAAGTTAAAGAACTTAAAGCTAATCCCAACAGAAAAGCAAAAGGTACTGTTATCGAAGCTAAGCTCGATAAAGGTCGCGGCCCTGTTGCTACTGTTCTTGTTCAAAACGGTACTCTCCATTCCGGTGATGTCCTCGTTGCAGGTACATCCGTTGGCCGTATCCGTAATATGATAGACGATAAGGGCAACCGTATCAATACAGCTCCTCCGTCTACTCCTGTTGAAATTACCGGTTTTTCCGATGTTCCCGCTGCAGGTGATCTTTTCTATGTTGTTGACGATGAACGTATGGCTCGTGAACTCGTTGAACAGAGAAAACATGAACAGAAAGAAGAAGCTGCAAAGGCAAATACTGCCGTTACCCTTGATGATCTCTTCTCTCAGATCAAAGAAGGCAGCATAAAAGATCTTAACATTATTGTTAAAGCAGACGTTCAGGGTTCTGCTGAAGCAGTTAAGGCATCTCTTGAAAAACTTTCCAACGAAGAAGTCCGTGTACGTGTTATTCACAATGCTGTAGGCGGTATTACAGAAAGTGACGTTATGCTTGCAACTGCATCCAACGCTATTATCGTCGGCTTTAACGTCAGACCTGACCCCGGTGCAAAGCAGAGCGCAGAAAAAGATGGCGTAGATATGCGTCTTTACAGAGTCATTTACGACTGTCTTAATGAAATCGAAGCTGCTATGAAGGGTATGCTCGCTCCCAAGTTCCACGAAGTTTCTCTCGGTATGGCAGAAGTTCGTCAGACATTCCGCGTTTCCGGTGTCGGCACTATCGCAGGGTGTTACGTAAAAGAAGGTCGTATTACCCGTTCTGCAGAAGTACGTCTTATCAGAGATGGTATCGTTGTTCATGAAGGTAAGATCGATTCTCTTAAACGATTCAAGGACGATGCATCTGAAGTTAAACAGGGTTATGAATGCGGTATCGGTCTTGAAAGATATAACGATATTAAAGAAGGCGACATGATCGAAGCCTTCGTAAATGAAGAAATCAAGCAATAAAGGAATATTATGGCTAATTTTAAAAGAGACAGAATAAATGAAGAAGTCAGACGTGAGGTCTCAGAGATCCTCGCGACCGTTAAGGACCCCAGAATACCTCCCATGCCGTCGGTCGTTGCTGCTAATGTAACGGGTGACCTTGAAGAAGCTCGTATTTATGTAAGTTTCTTCGGTGAATACGACGAAAAAGAGGTTAAACAAGGTCTTAAAGCCGCTTCGGGTTTTGTTAGAAAAAAACTTGGAGAGAGACTTAAGCTTCGCGCTGTCCCCAAAATTATTTTTATTCTTGACCACTCAATTGAGACAGGCGCAAGAATAAACGATATACTGAGAGGTTTGAACAGTGAAAACAATGCTGACTGATGAACAGATTTCTCTGTTCTCCGAACTTCTCAAAAGAGATAATTTTTGTATAGTCATGCACAAATCGCCGGACGGAGACACCATTGGGTCTTCGTTCGCGCTTTTGTGTGCATTGAAAAAAATGGGTAAGAATGCTCAGATCGTTTGCAGTGACGAAATTCCTCCTCAGATGAGTTTTATAAGCGACGGTCTTGATGTCTTGGATCTTACTTTTGAACCCGAAACAGTTGTTTCTGTGGATATTGCATCTGAAATGCTTTTCGGGGAAAAATATAAATATTTGTCTGATCGTGTCGATTTCGCAATCGATCATCATTTTTCGAATACTTTTTATGCGAAAAATACCATTCTTTGCGATAAAATGTCGTCAGCAGGCGAATTGATGTATCATCTTTTTAAAAGTGCTGATATCAGTTTTGATGATTACATTGCACAAAAGCTCTATACTGCTATCTCATTCGATTCGGGATGCTTTAGATTTTCCAACACATCACCCGAAACCCATCTTGCAGCCGCAGAGCTTTTAAGATATAATTTTGATGCATCTGCAATCAACGTAAAAATGTTTGACTGTGCATCCCTTGCACAGCTTAAAATTGAAAGTGATGCATTAAATTCTGTTCGTCAGTATAAAGATAATAAAATAACTATGGTTACTGTTCGTTATTCTCAGGTTGAGAAACTTGGTGTTAATGAAAACGAACTTGGAGGCCTTACTGCCATTACCAGACGTGTTGCAGGTACAGTTGTTGGAATAACTGTAAGGGAGAAGAGTGACGGTGAAATTAGAATTTCCCTCCGTTCTCAGCAGGAGGCTCCGCTTCCCGATTTTGATGTTTCAAAGGTTGCTGCTAAATTTGGCGGTGGTGGTCATGTAAGGGCCGCAGGTCTTTCTATGCGTTGTTCTGTTGAACAAGCAGAACAGCAAGTTCTTGATGCTGTAATAGAGGAGTGGGACAGGCTTTATGATAATTCCGGTAAATAAACCGTCTGGGTATACCTCCCACGACATCGTTGCAGGGCTTCGCCGTGCTATAGGTAATAAGGTAAAGATAGGTCATACAGGAACTCTTGACCCGATGTGTACTGGCGTTTTACCTGTTTTGACCGAAAATTTTACTAAGCTTTCAGATATCTTTCCGTCTGATAAGGCATATATATGTAAGATCGTTCTCGGTATTGAAACCGATACTGAAGATATTACAGGTGAAGTTATTAATAAATCGGATGTTAATGTTTCTGAGGAACAGTTTGTATCCGTTCTTAAAAGCTTTATCGGTGAGATAGAACAGATTCCCCCGATGTATTCATCCGTTAAAAAGAACGGTGTTCCTCTTTACAAGCTTGCACGTAAAGGTGTAAGTATTGAACGTGAGCCTCGTAAAATAAAAATTTACGATATTGTATATGATGGAATGCTTGAAGAAAATACATATGCATTTGTCGTATACTGTTCATCCGGTACATATATCCGTACTCTATGTGCAGATATAGGTAAAGCACTCGGTTGCGGAGCATGTATGGGTGCACTTAAAAGAATCAGTTCAAACGGTATCAGTATTGATCGTTGTTATGATTATAACGATCTTCTGATCCTCGCAGAAAACGGTATGATCGAAAAAGTTGCCATTCCGTTTGAATCAGCCTTTTCTCATCTTGAAAGAATTACAATTCCCGAATCGGGTAGGGTGTACTACTTAAACGGCGGCATGATTTCATCTAACCGTATAGTAGGTCTTACACTTAAACCGGATACCGATTATATTGCTTGTGCCGAAGACGGAACTGTTCTCGGTCTTGCTCATACCGATAAGGGTCTTTCTGTTAAATCTTTATGGAACAAATAATCAATAATTCAGATAATCGTCCTTCTGTTGTTGCTGTAGGTAATTTTGACGGCGTACACAAAGGACATCAACTTGTTTTTTCACATACACTTAAAATTGCGGCAACGGAGAACCTTTATTCCGTTGCCTTGACGTTTTCCCCTCATCCAAGAAACTTTTTTAATACCGCTTGTCCCGTTAAAATGATTACAGATGATGATTATAAACGGGAGTTGATTTTATCTCTCGGTATTGAAAAAGTTTTTTTTCAGAAATTCGATAAGGAATTTGCTTCACTTGACAGCGAAGCTTTTGTTTTGTATTTAAAAAATACATTTTCATGTAAAGCGATTGTTTGCGGCGAAAATTTCCGTTTTGGTAAAGGTGCTGCATACGGAACAGATGACCTCAGTGCCGTATGTGAAAAATACGGCATGAAACTTCACGTCGTTCCTGTTGATCCGTATGTTAATTCCTCCGCGGTAAGGGCTTTTCTCGAACAGGGAAATCCGTCGGCTGCAGCTGAGTTGTTGGGCAGACCTTATTCTATTTCTTCATCAGTTTTTTACGGTAAACAGCTTGGTACGAAAATTGGCTTTCCCACAATGAATCAAAAACTTTTTGATGGATCAGTTGTTCCTAAATTCGGTGTGTATGCCGGTTTTGTTGAAATTGACGGAAAGCAGTTTAAATGCATTGTCAACATCGGTTACAGACCGACTGTAAATTCTGATATCTCAGATGTAGATGCGGAAACTCATATTTTTGATTTTTCGGGTGATTTATACGGAAAAACAGTACGAGTTTATATCGTTGAGTTTATTCGTGAAGAGCGGAAATTTAAAAATCCGATCGAATTAAGTGAACAGATAAAGTCCGATTGTTGTTTTGTCACAGAAAGTGATTTTTGTAACCTTAAATCTATGCAAAATCAACAATAAATTCCGAATAAATTGTTACAAACAACGGCTTCCCTATTGCAATTTGCACAAAAAAGCTGTATAATAGTAGTGTATGGATTATACATAAATAAATTTAACTAAATATCGAGCCATACTTATAAGGGATAGGTGTAATTGAAATTATGTCAAGCAGATTGTTTCAAAGTGTAGTTCTGCAAATGAAAGAATGTACAGACAGAACCATAGGCGTTGTCGATGATCAGGCAAATGTTATTGCGAGTACAGACCTCAGCCTTATCGGTCAGTCTATCGGAAGTAACCTTAACGATATTATGTCTATGTCAGATGTTAATATCATTAACGGATATACTT
>CAJGDF010000018.1 GCA_904502105.1 uncultured Clostridia bacterium | reverse complement strand
TATTGAATTTTTAATAACGAAGTAAAGAATGCACAGAATCGGAAGGAAAATGTACAAAAAAGTCAGGCTTGAAAAAAGCATATTAAAAGCTCCGATTGACAAAAAAATAAAAATATGATATAATACAAAAACAAAAAACAAGTAAATGAGAAATAAAAATGCAAAAAGTTGACATTACAATTATAGGCGGTGGGCCTGCGGGAGCCGTATTTGCAAAAGAGGCTGCAAAAGATTTCTCCGTTGCATTGATATACGAAAATTCAAAAAAGCCTTGCGGCGGCTTACTTTCGGAGGATGCGCAGAAATATTTTGCGGAAAGGAATATCGCCATACCAAAAGATCTGCTTGTTTCGCCTCAGACATTTGCTGTTGACACATTGGATCTTTCCCAGGATCTGTTTTGCAGATATCAGCGTTCGTATATAAACGTAGACCGCAAAAAATTTGACGGATGGCTGAGAGATTTTGTTTCAGACAATGCCGTAAAAATTGAAGGTCATGCGACAGAAATAAAAAAGACCGACGACGGATTTATTGTTAACTACAAAGAAAATGGCGAAGAAAAAACTGTTTTTTCAAAATACATTGTAGGCGCAGACGGTGCAAATTCGCTTGTCAGAAGAACATTTTTCCCAAATAAAAAAATCAGAAGCTATGTTTCAATACAGCAAAGCTTTGACAGAGTTGAAAATGCCCCGTATTATGCCTGTGTTTTCGACAAAGACTCAACAGAATGCTGCGCATGGATAATACAAAAGGATAACGAAACGATATTTGGCGGCGCTTTTGAGAAAAAGCATTGCAGAGAAAGCTTTGAAAAGATGAAGAAAAAGCTTTCAAGCCTCGGTATATGTTTAAAAAATGAAAAAGAGACAGAGGCATGTATTGTTTTACGTCCGAAAAACTCCTCGCAGATATGTCTTGGCAAAGGGAATATTTTTCTAATCGGAGAAGCGGCAGGATTTATAAGTCCAAGCTCCTTTGAAGGAATAAGCAAGGCAATGTACTCCGCAGAAGCACTTGCATCTGCACTGAAAACGAAAGATCCGATAAAAAACTACCGCAAAAATACTTTCGGGCTTCGTTTCAGTATATTATTAAAAGTGATAAAATGTCCGTTTATGTACAATCCTGTTTTAAGGAAAATTGTAATGAAAACGGGAATAACAAGCATAAAAACCAAATAAAAAATTAAGGACCGTCATATTTTCGACGGTCCTTTTTTCGATCATTTCAAATTTTCCGAAAGGAATGTAAGAACGGTTTGAACATAATCGTCTTCGGCGTAAACGTAACCCAATAAATGAGGAACATCCGTAAAGATCTTATATTCAGCTACATTCCCTGCTTCGAGAGCAATACTTGCAAGAGTTCTGCTGTTTTCGTGAGGGAAAACATTATCCTTTTCGCCGTGAAGGAACAAGAAGCTTTTTTCGCTTGTTTTTGAAACAGAAAGTACAGGAGAAGACTCAAGAGCTGTACCCGCAAAAACAGGAAGAAGCGTCTTTACATAGGATGAGAACAGAAGATCCGGCAACTGTGTCCAAACAGAAATATTATTATCGAGGTAAGAACCGAGATCAAGATACGGGCTGTCTGCAATCACAACATCGATACGATCATCTTCGCAGCCAACGGTTATTGCAGGAGCGGCGCCGAAAGCAAAGCCCATGAGTGCAATTTTATTCTGACCGAGTTCGTTAACGGCATAGTCAATAACAAGAGAAAGCTCCTCGTGCTCCTGAGCACCGAACGTATAATTTTTACCTTTGGAATTACCTGAGCCGGTATAATCAAATGTTATAACATTATAACCGGAAAGGACAAGATCATGAATAAGATAAAGTCCGTCGATTTCAGTCATTTCTCTGTTGCTCTGATAGTTATGCGACATAATAACAGTCTTATCGCTGTTTGTATATTCGCCGTAGGAGTCCTGAGACGGAATAAACCAGCCCACTATATAATCATCGCCGCGAAAATCTTTTATCTGAAAGAAATCGTAGACCATTCCGAGTTCGTTTGGACCGTCAAAGTAAACGAGCTCACGGCGTTCGGGATTAAGTAAAGAAGATGCGCTTACAGCACCAACAACAGCCCAGATAAGAGCAAGAACAACTACCAGAGAAATCGCAGATAAAGCAATCACTTTTTTTATCTTTTGGGGATCTGTCTGTTTAGGCTCTTCAATTTGTTTTCTGGGAATGGCAGGAGATAATTTTTTACTCATTAAAAGCGTCTCCACTTATAAGTTCGATTCCGTTGGAAGAAAGGATCTGAGCTGCTTTTTCATCGTTGTCAACACGAAGAATAACACTTGCCTTTTCGTCGCTTCTTCCAATAAAGGCATACATATACTCAAGGCTTATGCCGTTGTCGCTGAGAAGACGAAGAACAACAGAAAGTCCGCCGGGCGTATCGGGTACACGAACACCGATAACCTGGGTGAGTGTAACGGTAAAGCCGTTTTCAGAAAGAATTGCCTCAGTTGATTTAGGAGCATCAACAATAAGGCGAAGGATACCGAAATCTGTTGTATCGGCAATACTGAGCGCACGGATGTTGATATTGTTTTTTGAAAGAACTTCCGTAATATCAGCAAGTCTGCCGGATTTATTTTCAACGAAAACAGATACCTGATAAAGTTCCATAATTATATGTCCTTTCTTTATTTCTTTCTATTGTCCGTAACTCTCTTTGCTTTACCCTCGGAACGGCTGATCGTCTTGGGTCCGACAAGTTTTACACCAACGGCAATATTGAGAGTGCTGAGAAGAGCCTGTTTTATCATTTTCTCTTTTTCCTGGATCTGCTTTACAGAGTCGGAGAAGAGAGAGGGAGACATTTCAACCTCAACATCCATGGTGTCAAGATTATTTACACGGTCTACCGTAATATGATAATGAGGAGAAACACCGTCTATATTGAGAAGAACAGATTCAACCTGGGACGGGAAAACGTTAACACCGCGAACGATAAGCATATCGTCTGTTCTGCCGCAGGGCTTGGACATTCTGACCGTTGTTCTGCCGCATTCACATGTTTCACGGTTAAGAGAGGAAATATCTCTTGTTCTGTAACGGATAAGGGGGAGAGCTTCTTTGGTGATACAGGTAAATACAAGCTCACCTGATTCTCCGTCGGGAAGAACTTCTCCTGTATCGGGATCGATTATTTCGGGAATAAAATGGTCTTCCTGAACGTGAAGTCCGTTCTGCATATAACAGTTACATGAAACGCCGGGACCGCAGATCTCGGAAAGTCCGTAAATATCATACGCCTTGATACCGAGTCCTTTTTCGATCTCTGTACGCATTTCATCTGTCCACGGTTCAGCGCCGAAAATACCGATACGAAGCTTGAGATCGTCTGCGGAAATATTATTTTCCTTTATTGCTTCGATAAGATACATCGCATAAGACGGAGTACAGCAAAGAATTGTTGAACCGAAATCCTTAAAAATATTCACCTGACGTGTTGTGTTGCCTGATGAAACGGGAATAACGGCAGCGCCGAGCTTTGTAGCGCCGTCATGAATACCGAGACCGCCTGTAAAGAGACCGTAACCGTAAGAGTCATGAACGATATCTTTATTGGTTGCACCAACAGAAGCAAAAGAACGTGCAACACATTCAGACCATATATCAAGGTCATTTTTTGTGTAGCCTACAACAGTTTGTTTACCTGTTGTACCCGAGGACGCATGAATACGAACAACTTCTTCCATAGGAGCTGCGAAGAGCCCGAACGGATAAGTATCGCGAAGATCTGTTTTATATGTAAACGGAAGATTTTTAAGGTCGTCAACTGTTTTTATATGTTCGGGCTTTATTCCGTATTCGTCGAAGCGTTCACGGTAAAGAGGAACATTGTTATAAACACGTTCAACTGTTTTTTTAAGTCTTTCCGCCTGAAGTTTTTTCATATCTTCGCGGTTCATGGTTTCAATTTTCTTGTTGAAATACATTATATTCGCTTCCTTTGTTTATTTTACAGAATAGCCGAGTTCAAAGGCAACCTTGTTAAGATCTCTGAATTTTTCTTTAACAAGAGAATCGATCGCATCATTGAAAAGAGCGGGATCAATGCCGATCATTTTAGCAAATACACCGAGAAGAACTACGTTTACAGCTTTGGAGCTGCCTGCTTTTTCTGCAAGAGAAAGAACGTCGGCACAAATAACATCAACGCCTGCTTCCTTGATCTTTTCGGGAAGAGCCTCGGGATATTCACATGCACCTGTAATAACGGGCATGGGATCGATTTTCTGAACGCTTGTGATAAGCTTGCCGTCTTTTTTGAGATAAGAAAGCCAACGGGATGCTTCAAGCTGTTCAAAAGCGATGATATAGTCTGCTTCGCCTTTTTCGATAATCGGAGAAGATACTTTTTCACCGTAGCGAACAAATGTTACAACACTGCCGCCGCGCTGAGACATACCGTGAACTTCGGAAATTTTAACATCATAGCCCATACCGGGGAGAATGTGACCGAGAAGTCTGCTGGCAAGAAGAGTGCCCTGTCCGCCAACACCAACGATCATTATATTAGTCGTTTTCATTTTAAAGATTCCTTTCATTTGAAAGAGACTTTCAAACATTTATTATATATCGCAATTAATCAACTGTCCATTTCTGGTTTAAATATTCAACACGCTTTTCTATCCAATCCTTGAGATACGATATCTCCTCTTCATAGGTAAACAAAGCATGTCTGCCTCGAAGATCGGATGATCTCAAAGAATCGGGCCAACGTTCAAAATGAGAAACGGAAGCCTCCGAAAGATATTCGGTCTGTTCATCAATGCTTTTGAGCATACCGTCAAAAACACCGTCCGAAACAAGCTCATTCCAACGCTCGCAAACAAGATCAAAAAATTCACCTGTTCGCATAAGATGATTAAACCACGGAGCCTGTCTTACATGAAGCCCGTTAGGACTCAGGCACGACGCAACATCCTGATTACCCATGCACGTATCGTAGTCCCAACAAGGACCCATATACAAAATACCGTTTTTGATGTAACAGTAGCAGCTTGTAACGAACTGAGAGTCGTAATTCTTGACGAATTCGTTTACTATATACCAATTTATAAACGAGTCTACATCAATGAATTTAGAGATCTGCTGAAAATCGCGGGAACGTATGGCATTGTCTGCATCTGTCAGAAGACCGCTCATTTGTTCGTGAAGATTTTCAAATTCAACACCCGTAAGATCTTCCGGTTCGGGATCCTTGAATGTTATATGAGTATTACTTTTTAAATGAATGCAGTTATCGCATATATCATTATGTCTGTATGCCTGTTCGATCTCAAAAAGAGCATCGCCTGTTTTTTTAGAGAGGTCAACTCTTGTTTTTTCGTCTTCAACCTTTTCGGTCAGCAGATAAAGACCGTTATATTCGCCGTTCAACACAACTTCAACAAACATACAGTCCATTTCAGCGCCCGAAGACACTGTTTCCGCAAGATTTAACGTTAAATAATTACGAAGCAACGTTTTATCGTAAAACAACGTAATCAAAACCCAGGATTTTGCAGAACCCATACCGAAAAGATTTGTTTCGGTCGAGAATTTAAGATTAAAAGGCTTTTGAGGTAATCCCCACGAGGCATTTCCCCTACCCTTCAGGCTCGCATCAACTTCTACCAAACCCGAATCCGGAGCCGTAACAACAGCGGAGATATATTCCTCCTTTGTTATAAGCCAGGCTTCTTTATCAATGTTGATATACAAAACAGGAACATTACTCAAAGAAGGAAAATCCTTCTTTATATCATCGATTTCATAATCAACAGTCGGGTCGTATTTAGGTGCCCTTTCGGGAAAAACAGAACAGGATGCTGTCAGAAGACAACAAAATGTTAAGATAACAGACAGAAGATATTTCATTATCAGTTTTCGCAAATAGCGTCGAATTTACAAAGTTTTTTACAGAGACCGCAGCCAACGCAAAGAGTCTTGTCAACAGAAACTTTTCCTGTTTCGGGATCAACGGAAAGGCTCGGACAACCTATCTTCATACACATTTTGCATTTTTTGCACTTATCGGGGTCGATTCTGTAAGGAGGATTGATAACCGCTTTTTTGATCATAACACAAGGTCTTCTTGCTATGATAACACTCGGCTCGTCAGCCTCAAGTTCTTCTTTAACGATCTTTTCAACCTCATCGATCTCCTGAGGATCTACAACTCTTACTCTGTTGATGCCAACTGCCTTACAGAGAGCTTCAAGATCAACAGATGTTGTCATATCACCTTTAAGAGTAACGCCTGTGGAGGGGTTCTGCTGATGACCTGTCATACCGGTAATTGAGTTATCAAGAACGATAACTGTACCGGAGGATCTGTTGTAAGCCATATTGATAAGGCCTGTGATACCGGAATGAATAAATGTGGAGTCACCAATAACAGCTACTGATTTTTTAGTTTCACCGTTTGCTTTTAAGAAGCCGTGAAGACCTGCAACGGAGAAGCCCATGCAAACGGTTGTATCTATAGCGTTAAGAGGAGCAGCACCGCCGAGAGTATAACAACCGATGTCGCCGTTAACAAATACGCCGAGTTTTTTAAGTACGTAGAACATGCCTCTGTGAGGACAACCGGAGCACATAACGGGAGGACGAACGGGAAGATCAGCAAAGGATGCGCCGATCTCAGTCTTTTCGCCGAGGATCTTTTCCTTGATCATAGAGGAATTGATCTCGCCGCAAAGGGGGAATATTTCTTTACCGATAACGTTGAAACCGTTTGTTTTACAATGATTTTCGATAACGGGATCAAGTTCTTCGATAACGTAAACTTTTTCATATTTAGCGCAGAAATCTGCAATAAGTTTAACGGGAAGCGGATTTACCATACCGAGCTTAAGATAAGAAGCGTTGTTTCCGAGTGCTTCCTTTGCATATTCAAAGCATGCGCCTGCAGCAATTACGCCGATAGATGTTCCGTTATCTTCAACTGTGTTAACAGCGCAGGATTCAGCCCAATCACGGATAGCAGCAGTGCGATTTTCAACAACAACATGCTTGGGAATAGCATTTGCAGGTGTCATAACATACTTTCTGGGATTTTTCTCAAAAGGTTTAACATCTACGTCGGTTCTTTCGCCAAGTTCAACAAGGCTCTGAGAGTGAGCAATTCTTGTTGTAAGACGAAGGAAAACAGGAGTATCGAATTTTTCGGAAATTTCATATGCAATGCCAACAAAATCACGGCATTCGGTAGAATCGGAAGGTTCGAGCATCGGAATTTTCGATGCGATCGCATAATTTCTGGAATCCTGTTCATTCTGAGAAGAATGCATACCGGGGTCATCTGCTACAGCAATAATAAGACCTGCATTTATGCCGGTATAAGAAGATGTAAAAACAGGGTCAGCAGCAACGTTAAGACCAACGTGTTTCATTGCCGCAAAAGCTCTTGCGCCGCCGAAAGAAGCGCCGATTGCTGTTTCAACAGCAACTTTTTCATTGGGAGCCCATTCAGCATAAAGATCATTGTATGTTGCGGCAAATTCGGTAATTTCGGTAGAAGGTGTACCGGGATAAGAAGAAACGATACGGCAACCGTGTTCGTAAAGACCGCGGGCTACTGCTTCGTTACCCAATAATAATTTTTTCATGATATCTATCCTTTTTTATGAAGAATCTGTTATTTTATGCAAAATTTCGACTTGCGCCTCTCAAATTTTACGTTAAACATCAAATTTCGAGGTTAAGCAAGTAAAAAGCCATTTTACCTTATTTAATAATTATACTATAACAGTAATAAAAAATCAATGACAAAACTTTAACTTTTGATGTCTGTAAACATAAAAAAACGAAGGAACTTTCGTTCCTCCGTTTTAAGTATATATCTTTAATTAGATAAGCTGAATGATAGCCATTTCAGCAGCATCGCCGCGACGGGGGCCGGTTTTGATTATACGAGTATAACCACCGTTACGATCAGCATACTTGGGAGAGATTTCGTCAAAGAGTTTCTTAACAACGTCCTCCTTGGTGATGTAGCTGAGTGCCTGTCTTTTTGCGTGCAATGTATTCTGTTTACCTAAAGTGATCATTTTTTCTGCGATGCAACGAACTTCCTTAGCTCTTGTCGCGGTGGTTTCGATCTGTCCGTTTTCGAGAAGATAAGTAACCATTCCGCGAAGCATGGAAATTCTGTGATCGGTAGATCTGCCGAGTTTGCGAGTTCCCATTTGGCAGTAGCCTCCTTCCTTATTCTTTATCTAATGCAAATTGCAATCCGTATGATTCAAGTTTAACAATTACTTCTTCGAGCGATTTCTTACCCAAGTTACGAACACGCATCATTTCTTCGGGAGACTTGTTGATAAGATCATCCACAGTATTGATGCCGGCTCTCTTAAGGCAGTTGAAAGAACGAACGGAGAGATCGAGCTCTTCGATAGTCATGCTGAGTATCTTTTCTTTGCTTTCGATCTCGTCACCCTTCCAAACTTCTTCAGCCATTTCCTGAGGTTCTGCAAGGTCAATGAACAAAGTAAGATGTTCACTGAGAATCTTAGCAGACATAGAAACTGCTGTACGAGCGGAAATAGTGCCGTTTGTCCAGACTTCCATTTCGAGCTTGTCGTAGTCGGTTATATTGCCGACACGGGTATTCTGAACGGTGTAATTAACTTTGCATACAGGAGAATGAGAAGAGTCCATTGCGATGAGTCCGATAGGAGCATTAGCGGGCTTATTTCTTTCAGAAGGAATATAGCCTTTATCGGTACCGATAGTGATCTCCATATACAATCTGGAATCTTTAGAGAGAGTCGCGATATGCATATCGGGATTCAAAATTTCGATATCGCTGTCTGCTTTAATATCTTTCGCTGTGACTTCGCCTTCATCCTGTGCTTCTATATATGCAAATTTGGAAGACGATCCGTGAAGTCTCGCAATAAGACCTTTCATATTAAGAACGATCTCTGCGACATCTTCTTTTACGCCGGGTATCGTCGAAAATTCGTGTTGTACGCCATCGATCTTTATCGAAGTAACAGCTGCGCCCTGAAGGGAGGAAAGAAGCATTCTGCGAAGCGAGTTGCCAAGAGTAATGCCATATCCTCTTTCAAGAGGTTCAACGACGAACTTACCGTAAGTACCGTCTTCGGAAACTTCAACTACATCGATTGTAGGCTTTTGGATTTCTATCATATAACGCACCCTTTCTTTAGTGAAATATCTGCCGTTGTTATCAAGTTATAACTCCCGTCATTGCCCGATATCAACGAAGCGGTTTGATTATATTCAGAAACTATTATTTGGAGTACAACTCAACGATAAGATGAACTTCGATCGGGAGATCGATTCCTGCGGGATCGGGAAGATCTGCTACCCTACCGGTGCAGGTGTTTTTATCGAGGTCGAGCCAGCTGGGAATGGGCTTCTGATCGTTAGCAGCGAGGATCGCTTTGATCTTGGTAGATTCTTTGCTGTCTGCTTTGATATCGATAACGTCACCTACTTCGAGGATGTAGGACGGAATATCTACTTTCTTGCCGTTTACGAGGAAATGACCGTGGTTGATGAGCTGTTTAGCTTCTGCACGGGACATAGCGAAACCAAGACGGTAAACAACGTTGTCAAGTCTGGATTCGCAGATACGGAGAAGGTTATCACCAGTTACGCCTTCTTTTTTGGATGCTATATCAAAATAGAGACGGAACTGTTTTTCGAGCATACCGTAGTATCTCTTAACCTTCTGTTTTTCACGGAACTGGATACCGTAACCGGTAGCCTTTTTGCGGCTTGCGCCGTGCTGACCGGGAACTTTAGCGCCTTTAGTGATAGGGCACTTATCCGAGTAGCATTTTTCACCTTTAAGGAAAAGTTTTTCCTTTTCACGTCTGCACATACGGCAGACAGGACCTGTGTATCTTGCCATCTGTAAATTTACCTCCAATTATACACGGCGGCGCTTCGGGGGACGGCAGCCGTTGTGCGGGATAGGTGTAACGTCTTTGATCATGGTAACTTCCATGCCTGCTGTCTGGAGCGCTCTGATAGCAGCCTCACGTCCGGGGCCGGGACCTTTAACATATACTTCAACAGACTTCATACCATGTTCCATAGAAGCTTTAGCAGCGGTTTCTGCTGCGGTCTGAGCTGCGAATGCAGTGCTCTTCTTGGAACCTCTGAAACCAAGTCCACCTGCGGATGCCCAGGAAATTGCATTTCCGTTAACATCGGTGATGGTTACGATGGTATTATTGAAGCTGGAAAGGATATGAACGGCACCTTTGGCTATATTCTTTTTGTCTCTACGTCTTTTAACAGTTGTCTTTTTATTAGCTGCGGCTTTAGCCATTTTATTTCCCTCCGAACTTATTTCTTCTTATTCGCTACGGTCTTGGACGGACCTTTACGAGTTCTTGCGTTTGTTTTGGTACGCTGACCACGAACGGGAAGGTTCTTTCTGTGGCGAACGCCTCTGTAACAACCGATTTCAACGAGACGTTTGATGTCGAGAGCTACTGCTCTGCGAAGGTCACCTTCGACTGTTACGTTTTTATCTATATATTCACGGAGAGCAGAGAGATCGTCTTCTGTGAGATCCTTTACTCTTGTGTCAGGATTTACACCTGTTGCGCTTAAGATGGTTCTGGATTTGTTGATGCCGATACCGTAGATATAAGTCAAACCGACTTCTACGCGTTTGTTATTCGGCAGATCGATGCCAGCTATTCTTGCCATGCTTGTGAATACACCTCCGATTTAATTAACCCTGTCTCTGTTTATGCTTAGGGTCTTCGCATATTACCATTACTTTACCTTTTCTCTTTATAACCTTGCACTTATCGCACATCGGTTTAACGGAAGGACGTACCTTCATTTTGAATTACCTCCTCGGTTTCATTCAACTAATTACGGTTAATCTGGTTATAAGAAGGACACTTCTTACGGATTTCTTTTACGAACTCCGCGGAAAGTGATCCTGCCCTTGGTAAGGTCATAAGGTGACATCTCGACTTCCACGCGGTCACCAAGCATGATGCGGATGTTATTCTCGCGCATTCTGCCGGAGATATAAGCGTCAATCTTATGTCCATTGGGAAGTTCGACTATAAACTTTGTGTTCGGAAGAGTATCAACGATAACACCTTCGACCACTATCAAATTTTCTTTTGCCAAGTGTTTAACCTCCTTCAAGAGCTTTCTTTGTCGGAATTTACGAAAAGAGCTATTGTCTTACGTATTTCCGCATTGTCGGGCCGGATTCCGGCCATTATTTTTGTATAAACACGAACGTCGTCGCGTAAAGCGTGAAAACGCAGGTGTTTTATTTTTTTTCGCTTAGGATTTTCGATCCTGCGGATTTTTCCATCAACCAAAAGCGCATATTCACCGATAGTATCAAGCACGATAAAAAGATGATCTTTATCTCGGCCTGCTATTGATTCAACTATACACCCTTTGCCAATGTCGTTACTATCCATATGATCTCCTACAGAGATGTGAGTATTAACGGCTCATCTTTTGTTATAGCTATCGTATGCTCATAGTGAGCTGAAAGCTTACCGTCTTTTGTAACTACAGTCCATTTATCCGAAAGCTGCTTAACATCGGGAACACCCTGATTTATCATCGGCTCTACAGCAATCGTCATATTTTCTTCAAGACGTCTGCCTTTGCCCTGCATTCCATAGTTAGGAACATTCGGTTCTTCGTGAAGTTGTGTTCCAACGCCATGTCCGACATATTCGTAAACAACGGAGTATCCGTTCTTTACGGCGTGCGCGCTTATCGCATGACCGACATCTCCGAGTCTTTTTCCAGCTGTGGCATATTTCATGCCTTCCCAGAAGGAGCCTCTTGTTGCTTCGATCAGTTTAAGCGCCTCCCCGCTGACGGTACCGGCGGGAAAGGTGTTTGCATTGTCGGCATGGTAGCCGTTGAGCAGAACACCGACATCAATACTCACAATATCTCCATCCTGAATGATACGCGTATCCGAAGGGATCCCGTGAATTACCTCGTCATTTATTGAAATGCACGCGGAAGCAGGGAAGCCGCCGTAGTTTAAGAACGAGGGATACGCATTTCTACTCCTGATGAACTTTTCCATAAGATCGTTTATATGTTTTGTTGAAACACCGGGTTTTACAGCTTCTCCGCCTCTTGCGAGGGCTTCAGCTGCGATCGCACCGGCTTTTCGCATCAAATCGATCTCACGGCGATTTTTAATAACTATCATTTTATTTACCTACCAGCTTTAAAGTTTTTCGATTGCGCTGTCTACGGCAGCGGAAGTCTCTGCGAGCTCCTCTTTACCTTCAACGGACACAAGCAAACCTTTTGCTGAGTAGAATTCTTTGAGCGGAGCTGTCTGCTTATGATAAGCTTCAAGTCTGTCCATAACAACCTCTACCTTGTCATCTTCTCTTATTACAAGTTCGGATGAACAATTATCGCAAAGATTGCCGTTTTGGGGACGTTTATATACTACATGATAGCTTGCACCGCATTTTTTACATACGCGGCGTCCTGACATACGAGAAACGATATCAGAATCGTTTACATCTATTGAAAGGACAGCATCAAGAGCAATATTGCGCTCCGCAAGCAGGTTTTCGAGGGCCTCGGCCTGCGGAATGGTTCTCGGGAAACCGTCAAGAATAAAACCGTTTTCACAGTCTTTTTCGGTTATTCGCTGTCCGACGATCGCAACAACGTCCTCATCGGACACGAATTTACCGTTTTCTATAAGTTCCTTAACTTTAAGACCGAGAGGAGTTCCGGCCTCGATCGCGGCGCGAAGGATCACGCCGGTTGAGATCTGAGGCACGGAGAACTTCTCTGAAAGTCTTTCCGCTTGAGTGCCTTTACCTGCTCCGGGAGCACCGAGAATAACAAGTCTTAACGAATTGGATTTCACAGTGCATACCCCTTTCTTTTATTCAAGAAAACCTTTGTAATGACGCATAAGCATCTGAGATTCGAGCTGCTTAACAGTTTCAAGAGAAACGGAAACGAGAATCAATACAGATGTACCACCGAGAGCAATACCTGCTGTTGCGGGGAAGATGATCTGAATGATAAACGGAAGGATAGCGATAACACCAAGGAAGAGAGCACCGAAAAGTGTTACTTTGTGAACTGTCTTGATGATGAAGTCGCTGGTCGGCTTACCGGGACGAATACCGGGGATTGTGCCGCCGTTGTTCTTGATGTTGTTAGCTATTTCTATGGGATTATACTGAATAGAGATATAGAAATAGTTGAAAGCAATAATAAGTGCGAATGTCAGAATGATGTAAATGGGTGATGTCTGAGAGAAGTATTTCATTACAAACTGAGCATAACCCGAGTTAGGAACGAACTGAGCAATAGTTGCCGGAATGCTGATGATAGCAAAAGTAAAGATGATAGGCATAACACCGGTCATAACTACTTTGATAGGCAAGTGAGTGCTCTGGCCGCCGTACATTTTTCTACCGATCTGACGTTTAGCGTACTGGATCGGAATTCTTCTTTCTGCGCTGTCCATAAATACGATGAACGCAAGAATGAGGAGAGCCATAACGAGAACAACAAGGGGAATGTACCATTTACCCATCTGGATGTTGTAAACGAGGCTCATAACGATTGCGGGTCCTCTGGAAACGATGGAAGCAAAAAGGATCATGGAGATACCGTTGCCGATACCCTTTTCGTTGATGCTTTCACCGAGCCACATAACGAGGCAGGAGCC